>MEEC01000026.1 GCA_001724315.1 Lautropia sp. SCN 70-15
GGCGCTCCCTCGACCCCGACACGACGATGATGCTGAGCGGTTTCGCAGCCATGCCTCACCCTTTCTGCACCGCCATCGGACGGCCGGGTGGAAAGGAAATTACTTTCCTCCCGATCTATGCCGCCGTCAACCCTTGCGGATGACGCTCAGCGAAGTCACGACTTTCGTTCGGAGTCAGCGCTGAAGTCGCGTTCTTCCGGGCCTGCGGAAGTCCCGCCGATCGCTACGCACGGGTCAAGTTCGGGGCAATTGGCGAGTCGTTCACCACGTCGCTGGCGCTGGCCGATCGTGAGCCTGGATCACTATCTTGCCCTCCGAGACCCCGAATCCCCGGATGGTCCGGTAGCCTCAGCCGTCACAGCGAAGTGTCGCACCAGATGTCCCCGCTCTCTGGCGCAAGGGACGCTCAAACGGCGCGAGCGTGTGCGATCTCTTCGAGGAGAAGAAGCATTGCGGTGCAGTCGTCCCGCTCGCGGCCGAACGGCCTGGCTAACGCGAACAACTCGCGCGAGGCTGCGCCAAGAAAGAGCGGCGCCCCAACTTCAGCACCGAACCCCAATGCCAACGTGATGTCCTTCAGCCCCATCGACAACGGGAAATCGGGCCTCAGATCACCAGCGAGCACTTTCTTCGGGTAGTTGGTGAACATCTGCCCGCGACCAGCCGGCGTTTCGGCAAAGATCGACAAGGCAATCTCACGAGGAATGCCTGCCTTGGCAGCAAACGTCAACCCTTCGGCCGCGACCACCATGTTGACCATGGAGAGGTAGTTGTTGATCAGCTTGATCCGGATGCCACTGCCGTAAGGCCCGACATGGTGGACGGTATCGCCGATCGCGTCGAAAACTTTGCGCAACTCGTCGATGTCCGTGGCGTCACCGCCTGCCATTACCAGAAGCTTTCCTTCAATGGCATGCTGCGGCGAGCGACCCACTGGCGCATCGACTACTCGAAAACCCGCTCCGCGCAGCCTCTCACCGTGCATCACGCAATCGGCATGCGCGATCGTGCTCATGTCCACCACCAGCCCTCGCGCTCGCAGCGTCTCGCACGCACCACCGGGTCCAAACAGCACGGTTGCCACCTCGCGCCCGGTCGGCAACATTGTTATCACCGCATCAGCGCCACTCGCGGCGTCGGCCGGACTAGCCGCGACGTGCGCCTCACCCGTAAACGGGGTGGTAGCCGATGGAACCACGTCGTAAACCCGCAAGCGAAAGCCAGCGCGAACCAGGTTGAGAGCCATCGGCGCGCCCATTGTTCCCAACCCGATGAACGCGATCGTATCGACTCGGCCGTTCATCGTCCCGCTCTCCGCGCAACACTCCGGATGGCCGCCGCAACCGCCTCTTCCGACAGGCCGTAGCGATCGAACAGATAGGCGGTGGACCCGCCCTCGGCGAACGTATCGCGAACCCCGATCCGCTCAAACGCACAGTGAACACCGGCTTCCATCAATGCCTCCGCAACGGCCGAACCGAGGCCGCCAACGATCGAATGGTTTTCGGCGACGACCACGGCACCCGCATGCCGCGCGGCCTCGACGATTGGCTCGGCGGGCAGCGGCTTGATTCGCCTTACGTCGATCACCCGCGTCGAGACACCCTGCTCGGCGATTCGCTCGGCTGCGTTCAGGGCCGTCCGAACCATCATGCCTGAGGCGAAAACCACCGGGCCCTGGCCCTCGCGAATCACAGAAAGCGCTCCCGTGCTGGAGGCAACGGGTAACGGCGAGCGGGCCTCGCCCGGGTCGAGTCGGCGCATCCTCAAGTAGACGGGGCCACCGATTGCATTTGCCTCGTGCAGACACTCCCCGATCCCGTCGGCGTCCGCGGGCTCGAGAACTGTCATGTTCGGAAGCGCCCTCATCAACGCGACGTCGTCGATCGCTTGGTGACTTACGCCGAGCAGAGTGGTGAGGCCCGGCAGGAATCCGACGATCTTCACATCGAGCCGCGGGTAGGCAACCTGCATCGCGACCTGGTCGTAGCAGCGGCGTGTGGCAAAGACCCCGAACGTGTGGACCCATGGGCGGCGACCGCAACGCGCCAGCCCACCGGCTACGCCGATCATGTTCGCCTCGGCAATACCAAGATTGAAGAACCGATCGGGCAGGCTATCGCGGAACAGATCCGTCTCGGTCGCAGGAGCAAGATCCGCCACCAGACAGACAATTCGCGGATCTTCATGCGCGAGTTCGAGAAGCGCCTCACCGTACAGGCGCGGCACGGGACCGCCCGGGCCCTGCGCGGTTTGGACGTTCGTGCCGGTAAAATCGGCGTCTAGCGATACCCTGCTCATCGCACCCCCAACTCGGCAAGTGCTCGTTGGGCGACGTCGGCGGGCAATCGCATGTTGTGACTACGCACGCCTTCCAGCGTCGGCACGCCCATGCCGACCTTCGTGTGCGCGAGAATGACCGTCGGCTGGCCTGTCGTCGTGCGTGCCGACGACAGCGCGGAGAAGATCTCGGGCAGGTCGTGGCCATCGACTTCGACTCCGTGCCAGCCGAACGCCTCGAATTTTGCGAGCACCGGCTCCATCCGGTGCACTTTGTCGACGTGACCCTCGACCTGCATCTGGTTCCAGTCGATGACCATGCAGAGGTTGTCCAGTCGATGTGTCGCGGCGGCCATCGCGGCCTCCCAGACTTGGCCTTCCTGGAGTTCGCCATCGCCCAGGACAACGTAGACGCGCCATGGCGAGCCGTCGAGCTTTCCGGCAAGCGCCATTCCGACGGCAACCGAGAGCCCCTGGCCGAGTGAACCGAAGGTGCCCTCTACTCCGGGCAGCCGCTCCGACACGTTGAGTTCGCAGCCGGAGCCGTCTGCGCAGTAGCTCTCGAGCGCCTCGAACGGCATGAGGCCGGCCTCGGCAAAGGCCGCGTGAAACAGCGCCGAATTGTGCGAAGCCGAGAGAATGAACCGGTCACGCCGGTGCCATCGGGGCTTGCCGCGCCGCAACCGCAGTTCACTGCCGAACAGCGCGGCGAACAGGTCTGCCGCCCCCAAACCCTGGGCGACATAGCCCTGTCCCAGGCGCGCGACCATCTTTACCACGTGGCGGCGCAGTCGTGTGGCAAGGGCCTCGACAGCCGCGAGGTCCGGGGGCGTTCGATCAATGTTAGCCGGAAAGTTCATGGTCAACGCACGGCGAAAGTCGACAGGATCGGGACGTAGCCGATGATGGCCGAGACGACCAGCATCGCGATGACGAAGGGAACTGCCCGCCGCGCGATCGCGCCGAGCGGGGTGCGGGTCAGGCCGGACATGACGAACAGGTTCAGGCCGAACGGCGGAGTGATGAAGCCGAGTCCGAGAGTCGTGATCATGAACACACAGAAGTGGATCGGGTCCATTCCGATCTGCTGCGACAGCGGATACATCAGCGGCCCCAGCACGACGATGTTCGGCCCGGTCTCCATGAACATTCCCGATATCATCCAGACGACGAGCATCAGGAAGATGACCGTGTTGCGGCCGGTGCCGAAGGAAAGAACCCATTCCACGAATTGCTGGGGCACACCGACCACAGTGAGGGCTTGGGCAAACAGCAGCGCGACGGCGATGATCGGAAGCACGACGCCGCATACACGGGCACTGGTGCCCAGCATGCTGGAGAAGTCCTTCAAACGGATCTGCTTCTGCAGCATGCCGATGCCCAATGCCACCGCGACTGCGACGGCAGCAGACTCCGTCGGAGTGAAGACGCCGGTATAGATGCCGCCGAGGATGAGCACCGGGATCAGCAGGGCCCACTTCGCGTCGTTCAGGGCCTTGAACCACCGGGCCCACGAGAAGCTGCCCTGCGTGTTCTCGTATCGGTTGTACCGGTTCACGATCACGTTCGTCAGGACGACGGCAGCCAGCACTATCATTCCGGGCACGAACGCGGCAATGAAAAGCGTCGCCGAAGAGATGCCCAGGACCAGCCCAATGATGATGTACGCGATCGACGGGGGAATCAGGATGCCGGTGCAGGCCCCCGAGGCGACGAGAGCGCAGGCGTAGTCCTTCGGATAGCCCTTCGCCACCAGCCGGTCCATCGTGATCCGGCCGATCGCGGCCGCGTCGGCCGCGTCCGAGCCGGAGATGCACGCGAACAGGCCGCAGCCGGCCACGGTCGACGTCCCGAAACCGGATCGCCAGGTGCCGAAGCTGGCCTCCGCGAAGTCGAGGAGGCGATACGCCAGGCCAGAGCGCACCATGATGTCACCCGTCAGGACGAACAGCGGAATCGCGATCAGCGCGAACGAGTCGACACCCTCGAACAGCGCCTCGCCGACCAGGGTCAACGGCAGGGCGTCCGTCGACGTCAGCAAGACCACGGTGCCGAGGCCCAGCGAGACCCAGAACGGCACGCCGACGACCAGCAGGCCGACGATGAAAAGCAGCGACAATGTTACGGCCATGGGTGGGCTCCGTCATTCCTCGAACATGGCCTTGCCCTCGAAGGCCGGGCGCCCCGCACGTAGGTCCGCGATGTCGCGCTTCAGGGACTGGATGATCCGGACGATCATCAGGACGAATCCGATCGGGACAGCCATCTCGAACCACGCCTTGTTGACGCGCAACACCGGTGTCGCGCCGCCGAACTGCAGCAACTGCTGGATGGTGTGCATCGACCAGTAGAGCACGATGCAGGCGAAGACGAAGGTGCACAGCTCGATGAGGATGTAGAGATAGCCGTGCAGGCGCGGCGGCAGGCGCGTGAGCAGCACGTCGAAACGGATGTGCGCGCGCTCCTTGACCGCCGACGATGCGCCGATCCACCCCATGTAGATGAACGCGTACCGGGCCAGTTCTTCCGCCCACGAGCTCGAGTAGTTCAGCACGAAACGCCGGAACACTTCCTGCACGATCACGAACACGATGAAGCAGTAGCAGGTGAGCATCAGGTAGCGCTCGGCGTTCTCGTCGAGCGAATGCAGCAATCTCTTCATGGGAAGAATGCCCAGGCTGGGGGTAGAAGTCGGGCCCGGCGACTCTGCCGCCGGCCCGCGTTGCCGGATCAGATCTTGGGATCGGCCACGGTGAACGGGCCCTGGGTATTGGCGGCTTCCATCAATTTGTCGAAGGCCGCGAGCGAGCCGGCCAGCTTCAGCTTGAATTCGTCCCACTCCTTGCGCTGCGGGCCGCAGGCTTCGATCCATTGCTGGTACTCGGCTGCCGTCGGCACGTAGAACTGCGCGCCGTTCTCGCGCATCCGGGTGACCGCATTGCCGCGGGCCACCTCGAGCTGGGTGAAGGCTTGCTGTACGGTCTTCGCGCAGGCGTCGTCGAACGCGGCGCGCACGTCCGGCGACAGCGACCGGTACCACCCCGAATTCGCCGCGAACATCTGCGCGTCCGGAACGCTTTGCACGAAGGTGACCCAGGACAGCAGGTCGTGGAAGCCGTAGACCGAAAGCGCGGTGACCGCCGGATCGAGGCCGTCGGCGACACCCTGCTTCATGGCGGTTGCCGTCTCTCCCCAAGGCACCACGGTCGGATTGGCGCCGGCAAGGCGGTAGAAGGTCTGAAGCAGCTGCGAAGGCGGCACGCGCATCTTCATGCCCTTCATGTCCGAAGGCGTCTTGATGACGTGCGGGAAGCCTTTGCGCACGGCGATCGTGCGCGCGTCGGCCGTGAAGTAGAACATGGGCTTGTAGCCGCGCTCGGTCACCTTCGGCGTGATCTCGTCGTTCCACGCCTTGCTGGTGACGAGATTGGCGAACTGCTGATTGCGACCGCACCAGAACGGAATGTTGACCAGATCGACTGCCGGAGCGTAGGGCGAGAGGTTCGACAGCGACGTCGAGCATCCCTGCAGCGTGCCGGCCTGGACCTTCTGGGCCAGCTGGGCACCCATGCCGAGCTGACCGGCAGGAAACAGCTTGACGAAGATCTGGTTCTTCGTCGCCGCCTCGATGTTCTGCTTCAGTTCGGCCTGCATCACCGGGTAGCGAACCGAATCCTCGATGCGCTGCTCGGTCGCGAAGATCATCCGGTATTTCGCACCGCGCTCCTTCGCTTCCTCGTCGGCTGACGCCTGGGCCAGCGCACTGTCGTTCCAGAGGTACCCACCCGCGGCGGCAACGACCGCGGTCGAATACCCGTAGCAGGACGACACGCGCAGAAAACGACGACGCTCGAGTGAAGGCGACCGCTCTTGCAGCTTCGACATGCTGACTCTCCTCCTTGGTGGTGAAATGTGCGCGCCCCGCGGAATCGGCCCTGGTTGCGGGCTATGACCCGCTCCCGTCGATGCGCTCGACCATCATGAATGCGTAGACGAACAGGACTATGGAAACGAAGACCAGAGTGGCTTCGCCGAGGTTGCCTAACAGCCAGGGCAACGATACGTGGCCCCGCTGCGCGTAAAGGCCCAGGAACACGTTGGCCGCATAGACGGCGAGCAAGGCGCCGCTCGTTCGCATGCACCAGCGGACTCTCCGGCGCGCAGCATCGCGATCCAGACTCATGGAAGCCCCCTCACTCCGCCAGTCTCGCGAGATCGCCAGGACTGGTTGTCACTCTCATGCCGGTCGACGGCCACGCGGGAGTTCCTTCAACGTCGGCACCGGATGCGCCGGCGCGGCGGGTGGACTTGCGTTCATCCCGTCGACCGTGGATGATTGCGCATTGGAACCGGTTTCGTTTATCCTGTCAACATACACCGAACATTCTTGTAAGCAGTTGAAATACTGAGAAGACGTTTGTGGTACCGCTATCTCTACGGGCGGGCGAAGTCCTCGAAACGCATCCGAGCACGGGCACCGTGAAGACCGGACCCCACCCCGAACTGCAGCCTTCTCCAACGAAGGACGCTGCATCGATTTCCCGCCCCCGCGCGAAATCGGCGAACCGACCCGACACGAGCACGCAGCCGGCGACTGACCCCCCATCTTTCGAAAACAGGCATTTCATGTCCACTAAATTGATCGCCCTGAAGACCAAGACGCCGTGGTGGCGACTGGATGCCGGCCCCGACGTCGCCGACGGGCTCGACGCATCCGAGCTGCTCGCGATGCTCGAGCAATTGATCCTGATCCGTCGTTTCGAGGAGCGGCTGCTGACGCTGTCGGTCGCCGGCATCCTCCATGGTCCGGCCCACTCGAGCATCGGCCAGGAAGGGGCTGCGGTCGGCGCGATGTCGGTCCTCGGCTCGTCCGACAAGATCAACGGCACCCACCGGATGCACCACCAGTTTCTCGCCAAGACGCTGAACCATGTCCGGCCGCAGGACTACTCGCCACTCGAGCAGGAATTGCCCGGCGAGATGCACGACGTCGTCTACCGCACCTACGCCGAGATCCTGGGCCTGACGCCCGGGTATTGCGGGGGGCGCGGCGGCTCGATGCACCTGCGCTATCCGGAGGCGGGCGTCTACGGCTCCAACGCGATCGTCGGCGGCAATCCTTCGCACGCGGTCGGCTACGCGCTGGCCGACAAGATGCAGGGGCGGCCGCATCTGTCGGTCGCCTTTTTCGGAGACGGCGCGACGCAGACGGGCGCTGCCTACGAAGCGATGAATCTCGCCGCGCTGTACTCGACCCCGACGATCTTCTTCATCGAGAACAACCTGTACGCGGTGTCGACGCACGTGTCCGAGCAGACGCGCGACTCGAACTTGTCGGCGCGGGGGCTTTCGCTCGGCGTGCCCGGGATCGAGTTCGACGGCATGGACGTCCTGGCGGCTCGCCGGGCGATGCTCGAGGCGCGGCGGCTGATCGAAGCGGAGCGCGGCCCGGTCCTCCTCGAGGCGAAAACCTACCGCTTCTTCCACCAGTCCGGTGCACTCAAGGGCAGCGCCTACGGTTATCGCGACAAGGCCGAGGAGGAGAAGTGGCAGACGCGCGACCCGCTGGCGCTGTTTCAGGGGCGGCTGGCCAGGTTGGGCGTGGTCGACGCCGCCGGCCTCGCCGAGCTCGAAACGCGCGCCAAGCGCCTGATCGACGGCGCGCTCGAGCGCTTGCTCGATCACGATGCGGCGGGCAAGCCGATTCGGGTGCGACCGAACCTGTGGCCCGATCCGCGCGAGGTCGATCGCGGCATTCGCGGGAACCTCGCCGAGCTGGCGGCCCTTCCTGCCCGCGAACTCGAGGATCATCCGCCAGAGCAGCTGGAAACGGCCCGCTTCATCGACGCCATCTCGGCTGCGATGCTCCTGAACATGGAGCGCGACAACTCCATCTTCATCCTGGGCGAGGACGTGCATCGCCTGCGCGGCGGCACGGCCGGAGCGACGAAGAACATCGGCGAGCGCTTTCCCGATCGCCTGCTCGGCACGCCGATCTGCGAAAACGGCTTCACCGGCATGGCGCTCGGGGCGGCACTGAACGGCATGCGGCCCGTCGTCGAGATCATGTATCCCGACTTCGCGCTGGTCGCGGCGGACCAGCTGTTCAACCAGATCGCGAAGGTCCGGCACATGTTCGGCGGGGACTTCCCGGTGCGCGTGCTGGTGCGCAGTCGCGTCTCGGCAGGCACGGGCTACGGCTCCCAGCACTCGATGGACGCCGCGGGCCTGTTCGCCCTGTATCCGGGCTGGCGCATCATCGCGCCGTCTCGTCCGTACGACTACATCGGGCTGCTCAATGCGGCGCTCGCATGCGACGACCCGGTGCTGATCGTCGAGTACGCGGAACTGTTCCGCAGCAGCGGCCCCGTTCCGAAGGAGTGGAACTACATCGTGCCGTTCGGGAAGGCGCGCTTCGCGCGGCGAGGCTCGCGGTGCACCGTCCTTGCCTACGGCACCATGGTGGACGCCGCATGCGAGGCCGCAGAGCGCAGCGGCGTGGATGCCGAGGTCATCGATCTCCGGACGATCGATCCTCTCGGCCTGGACTGGGACACGATCGCCGCCAGCGTGGGACGCACCCACGCACTGCTGGTGGCCGAGCAGACGACGCGCGGCACCTCGGTCGGTTCGCGGATCGTCAGTGATGCTCAGAGCCGGCTCTTCGACGCGCTGGACCACGAGATCGTCCACGTCACCGGGTCGGAGGCGTCGCCGGTGGTGTCGAAGGTCCTCGAAAGGGCGGCGCTGGCGGGCGTCGACGAAGTGGAGGCCGCGCTGCGTCACGTCGACGGCCGCCGGGGCCGTGGCTGAGATGTCGGCACCGCAACCCCAGGTTCGCGCAGCGCTTCGGGACGCGCTGCTGCGGCCGCACCACACGGCGGTGTGCGTCACGGACTTCGAGCGAGCCCTGCGCTTCTACACCGAATTCCTGCCCTTCCAGCTGGAGGGCGAGATGGATCGTCGCTCGGAACCGGCACTCGGAGAGGTCGTCGGGCTGCCCGGCGCGGTCATTCGCTGGGCCATGCTGCGCCTGGGTTCGCACCGCATCGAGTTGTTCAAGTACTACGAACCGCAGGGCCGCGACGACGCGCGACCGCAATGTGACCTCGGGTACAGCCACTTCGCGCTCGAGGTGGCCGACGTCGACGCCGTCTACGCGCAGGCCATGGCATCGGGATACCGCGCCATGTCGCCCCCCCGGGACCTGCGCGGCGGGCGCACCCGCGCTTTCTACCTCTGTGAACCGGAAGGCGCGGTCACGGAGTTCATCCAGTTCCGGCCGGCCGAGGGCGCCGCGCCTGCCAAGACAGACTGAGGCCCACCTCATGGCTTACGAAATCGAATTTGGGATCCCGCCAACGGGCGAGCAGATGGACGAGGCCCGCCTGGTGACTTGGCTGGTTCAACCGGGAGAGTCTTTTGCGGCCGACCAGGTGCTGCTCGAGATCGAGACCGACAAGTCCGTCATCGAGATCGCGGCGCCCGGAGCGGGGCGGATGATCGAGCACCTGATCGAGGTCGACGCACGCATTCCGATGGGCTCCCCGGTCGCGCGCCTCATGCTGGAGGGAGCGGCTGCGCAGGACGCCACGGCGCCTTCGAGCCGGGACCCCGACGCGGACAGGCAGCCCGCGGCAACGCCGACCGCACCGGCATCGAACGTGCCGACGACCCCTGCCGAGGGCCAGGCCAGCGTCCGGATTCCGATGACGCCCGCCGCGCGTGCGGCATTGGGCGCAAGGGGCCTGGAGGCCTCGGCGATCGCCGGCAGCGGCCCCGGCGGCCGCGTGACCTTGAGCGACGTGCAGCGGGCCGGACGAGGAGCGCCCGTCAGGATGGCGGGCGCGGGCGCGTCATCGGTGCCGACGCGCCACGGGAGCATCCACCTGAAGACCTGGGAGCCTTCCGGAAGCCACGGAGCGTCGACCACCGTGGTCCTGATACACGGCCTCTTCGCCGACCTCGAAGCGTGGGCTGCAACGGCGCTCCACCTGAGCCGGGCGGGCCGGCGCGTCGTCGCGCTCGATCTTCCGGCGCACGGCGAAAGCGAAGCCGCTGTTGCCGATTTCGCCTCGCTGGTGGAGTCGGTCGGCGACGCCGTGGACGCGGCGACCGAAGGGCCGGTCGTCCTGGTCGGTCATTCCTTCGGCGCGGCGGTTACGGCGCATGTTTTGGCTCGTCCGGGCTTGCCCGTACAGGCCGCCGTCCTCCTCGCGCCGCTCGGGCTGGGTACGGAGATCGAGCAGCGCTTCGTCGACGGCGTGCTCAATGGCGGCACCTCCGAGGCGCTCGGTCGAGAGCTCGCGAAGCTCTCGACCTCGGGCGCTGTCCCTTCAGCCGCATACCTGGATGAACTGCGCGCCAGGATTGCTGCGCGCAGGGCGACTCTGGCAGCGGTTTGCGACGACGTCGCCGTCAACGGAGTGCAGCAGGTGTTCATCCGCGGGCAGCTCGACGCTGCGCCTTGCCCGGTGTCGATCGTCCATGGCCGGGCCGACGAGATCATCCCATGGCAGCATGCGTTGAACGCGCCGCCCAAGGTGGCGCTGCATCTTGCACCGCACGTGGGCCACATGCCGCAATGGGACGCAACCGCCCTGACCACCGAGGTCATCATTCGGGCATCCGTGACGCGGTGAATCGATGACGACGCCAATGCGATCGGCACTTTCCTGATCGAGGCTGCGAGGCGCGTGCGAAGCATGCGCCTCGGTCAGGTCTTCGAGCTCGGTGCGCGCCGGTCCGAAGCATCGGTGGCGCGCGCAGCACTGGGGCCGGTTCAACGCGCCGGAGCGCCCTCGAATCCGCCGTAGGGCGCCCAGCCGCTACCGGCGACCACGCCGCCATCGCAGGGAATGGTCGCTCCCGTGATCGCGCTCGACGCCGCCGAAAGCAGGAAGTAGATCACCTCGGCGATCTCTTCGGGCCGCATGAGGCGCCGCTGCGGCGTGGCGTTCAGGATCGGAGTCAGGTCGCGCTCGCCTTGGCGCTCCTTTGGCCGCAGGAACGGGGTGTCGGTCCAGCCGGGAGCGACCGCATTCACGCGCACGCCCTGCCGAGCCCAGTGCACCGCCAAGGCCTCGGTCAGATTGACGACACCGCACTTCGCGGCGCCGTACGCGAGAACCGGGCCGCTACGAAAGGACAACACCGAGGCGAGGTTGACGATCGCGCCGCCGGCACCGCCAGCGGCCATCGCCGACCCGATGACGCGGCACGGAATGTAGGTGCCGGTCAGGTGCGATTCGACGATCCGGTTCCACTCGGCAACCGGGTAGTCTTCGATGGCGCGCGGCACGGGCGGCACGCCCGCGCAGTTCACGAGTCCATTGACCGGCGGCAGGCGGTCCGAAAGTGTTCGCCACGCCGCCCCGAGTGCTTCCTCGTCGAGCACGCTGCCGGCGTGCGCGATCACCGAAGGCCCGAGCGAGCGGGCGAGCGCCTCCGCCCGCTCGCCGTCGAGGTCGATGATGCCGACCGAGCCCCCCGCGGCCACGACCCGCCGCGCCGTGGCCGCGCCGATGCCGCTTGCGCCGCCCGTTACGATGACCGACAACTCGTGCGCCACCTCAACCACCTCGCGTACTACCCGTCGGCGCCACGGTCAAAGGTAGTCGACGACCTTGTACTTGCCCGCGGTGTTTGCGGCGGCCTTGAGTTCGTCGAAGCGGGCAGTGCTCTCCGCAAGCTTGACCTTGAAGGGCGCCCACTCGGGGCGCTGCTCACCGCACGCTTCGATCCACGCCTGGGTTTCCGCGTCGGTCGGCAGATGGAACTTCGCTCCGAGCGCGGTCATCTCACTGCGTGCCTGGCCCAGCGCTTTCGGGAGTTGCTCCCAGGTCTGCCTCAGGGTAAGTTCGCCAGCCTCATCGAATTGCGCCTGCATCGCCTTGGGCAGGTTGTTGAACCACGCGAGGTTCGCTGCGAACATCTGGCCGTCCGGCACCTGCGAGAGCAGGGTGACCGAACCCATGATGTCCATGAAACCGAATGCCCAGAACCCGCCGATGCTGATGTCGATCGCATCGGCCACGCCCTGCTTGAGGGCGGCCGGCGTCTCTCCCCAGGCGATCGCGGTCGGCGTGCCTCCGGCCAACCGGTAGATCTGGGCGAGCATCTCCGAGGCCGGCACGCGCACCTTGACGCCCGTGAGGTCCGCGGGCATGCGGAAGATCTCGGGCCCCGTGCGCGAGCTTCGAACCCGCGAGATGGTGCGGGGGCCCACCGAGTAGTAGAAGACGGGCTTGTACCCGCGCGCATTGACCTTGGGCGTGATCTCGTTGTTCCACACCGATGACGACGTCAGGTTCGAGAACCGCTGGCTGTCGCCGCACCAGAAGGGGATGTTGATCACGTCGACCACCGGCGCGAACGGCGAGAAGTTCGACAACGAGACTGCGGCAGCGTGAACGGTTCCGGCCTGGACCTTCTGAGCCAATGCCGGCCCTGCCCCCAACTGGCCGGCCGGATACAGGCGTACGTAGAGTGCTCCCTTGGTCGCGTTCTGGAGGTTCTCCTTGAACGCCTCCTGCATGATCGGGTAGCCCTTGTAGCTGCCGAGCTTGTACTCGGTGGCCAGGATCATGCTGACGGAAGCCGCCTTCTGGCGGGCCGCTTCGTCGGCAGCCGTCTGGGCGACAGCCTGATCCGACCAGAGGAGCCCTTTCGAAGCAAGCAACACCGCAGTCGTGAAACCGTGTGCTTTCGCGACCTGCATAAAGCGGCGACGCTCCGGATGGGCAAGCGGAGACTGCGACGAAACCCGTCTCATCATGGGACTCCTCGATGGTTGTAGTGGCGACCCGGGCAGCGCACTGTGTGCCCACCGCTCAGCGGCGGCTTGGCCGACAGCCGAATTGGAATCGGTTTCTTTCAGGAAGTCAAATACTGCCTGCAAAAGTCGGAATCTCGTTACACATCTGCAGGTTGCAAGTTGGTACCGATCTCCAGAAATTGTCGCGGGCGAGCGACTCGGCATCCCGAACCCGGCGCGCGTGGCGTTGCAGCCTGCGAGGGAAGCACCTAGGATGCCGCGATGAAACCCGTTTCAAAGGACGCCATGGCCACCATTGCCGACGTGGCACGACGCGCCGGGACCTCCAAGGCCACCGTGTCCCGCGTGTTGAACAGGCCCGACACGGTGAAGCCGGAATTGCGCGAGGCGGTCGAGCGCGCCATGCGCGAACTCGCCTACGTGCCGCTAGGCGCTGCCCGCTCGCTGGCCACCAAGCGCACCCGCACCATCGGCGCCATCGTCCCCACCGTGGACAACGCGATCTTCGCCCGGTTCCTGGATGCGCTTCAGTCGGAACTCAGCGAACACGGCATGCTGCTCCTGCTTGCCAGCAGCTGGTACGAGCCCGAGCGCGAACTGGCGGAAGTCAGGGCACTGGTCGAGCGCGGAGTGGAGGGAATCGCGCTGATCGGCACCTCGCGCGACCCCGGAATGTATGAGCTCCTGAGGGCGCGGGACCTTCCGTGCGTGCTCGGGATGGTATGTGATGAAGCGTTGCCCGTGAATTCGGTCGGATGGAACAATCGACTCGAGATGAGGAAGGTCGCGAACTTCATGATCGACCTGAATCACCGGCATCTCGCAATGATCGCCGGCATCACGAAAGACAACGACCGCGCGCGCGATCGAGTGATCGGCGCCCAGGAGGCGGCGCGTGACCGGGGATTGACGATCGATCCTCGCGACATCGTCGAAGCCCGCTACTCGATCGAGGCCGGGCGCGCCGGCATGGCCCAGTTGCTGCGGCGAAGGCCACGCCCAACTGCGGTGATGTGCGGCAACGACGTGCTGGCTGTCGCAGCGGTGCTGGAGGCGCTGTCCCAAGGCCTGCAGATCCCCCGGGACATATCCATCACTGGATTCGACGATCTCGAACTTGCCGCCAACTTCTTTCCCCCGCTGACAACGATGCACGTGCACGCCGACGAGATCGGCCGCAACGCGGCGCGGCTGCTGTTGACCCACCGCGAGCGCGGCGGACGGCCCGAGGCGGTCTACCTGCGCCCCGACCTGATCGTTCGCGACACGACCGTACCGCCGCGCTGACGAGCGGCGGTGCGACCCGGGTTCAGCCGTGCGGTCGCAAGACGATCTTGGCCGCTGGCGTGCGGCCGGCGTGCAGGTCCGCAAACGCCTCCGCGCCGCGGTCGAGCGGCCGCTGTTCGACCCAGGACAGGTCTCCGAAGACCCCGTCGCGAAGCGCCGAGACGGTCGCCCTCAGGTCCGACTGCGTATAGGTGTAGGTGCCGATCAGCGTGATCTCGGACAGTGTGAGCTTGCGCATGTCGATCTCACTCGCCCAGTCCTGAAGACCGATGTGCATCACCACGCCGCCCGGACGCACCGCCCGGAGTGCTGCCTGGCGCGTCGACTTCGCGCCGACCGCGTCGATCACCAACTCGCAGGCATCGTCGCCGACCGGGTCGGCCTGGAGCGGGTCGAAGATCTCGCAGTGAACGTGTCGCGCCACCGACTGCCGCCGCAGCGCGTTCGTTTCGGCCACCGAAAGCCGCTGCAAGCCATAGCTTCGAAGCAACAGTGCGGCGAACATCCCAACCGCGCCGCCGCCGATAACGAGGGCGCGGGCCTCGGGAAGCGGTCGAATCAGTGCGCGCGCGGCAAGATCGACGGCATGCAAGGCAGTCGCAGCCGGCTCGGCCAACGCCGCCGATTCCGCCTGCAAGCCTGGCGGAAGATCGATCAGGCAGCGGGCCGGAATCGACATGTACTCGGCGAATGCGCCGGGTCGCGTCATGCCGACCATCGTGCGGTCTGCGCAGAGGTTCGTCCGCCCCTGCAGGCAGTAGTCGCACGCTCCACAGGTGATCAACGGATTCCCTGTGACCCGGCGCCCTGCGCCGGGTCCCTCGACGACCACGCCTGCGAACTCGTGGCCAAGTACCAGGCCCGGTTTGCGCCGTGGGTCGTGACCGTGATAGGCATGCATGTCCGATCCGCAGATGCCCACCGCGTCGATTCGCAACACCACTTCGCCGTCATGCAGGACCGGGTAGGGCCGCTGTTCGATCTGGACATGGTTCGGGGCGGCGTAAACAAGTGCCTTCATCGCAACCTCGGAAGGTTCATCGAGCCGTAAAGCCACCGTCGACGTACAGCGTCTGGCCGGTCACATAGGACGACGCTTCGCTCGCCAGAAAAACCGTTGCGCCATACAAATCTTCCAGCTCGCCGTTGCGGTTGGCTGCCGTGCTGGCGGCGTTCTGTGTCGCACGCACCGGATCGGCAAAGATCGCCGCTGTCAACGGGGTATGGAAGAAGCCGGGGCCGATCGCGTTGCACGTGATGCCGTGCTTCGACCAGGCTTCGGCGATCGCTCGAGTGAGTTGCAGGATTCCGCCCTTGGCCGCGCCATACGGCGCGCTGTTCGCAAAGGCCCGCTCCGACTGCAGCGACGCAATGTTCATGATGCGCCCCCATCCGCGCTCGCGCATCATCGGTGCAAGCGCCTGCGTGAGAAAGAATGGGGCCGCAAGGTGAAGCGCAATCTGAAGCTGCCAGGCTTCTGGAGTCACCTCCTCGAACGGCTGGCGCAGATTGACCCCGGCAGCGTTGACGAGGATGTCGATTGCGCCGTGGCGATCCAGTGCTTCCGCCGCGGCATCGCGCGTTGCCTGTACCCCACTCAGGTCGCAAGCGATCCAGTCGGCCTCTATGCCATCGCCGGACAGGCGTGCCGCAGCCTCTTGGAGTTCAGCCTGGCGACGAGCCACGAGCGTGACCCGCGCACCGGCTAGACCGAGGGCCCGCGCCATGGCTTCCCCAATGCCGGAGTTGCCGCCGGTCACGAACGCGCGCCGGCCATCGAGCCGGAACAGGCGCCCAATATCCATGTCTTCGCTCCCTTCAGGCCCTGACCGGCTCGCCCTTGTCGAACGGCTCTTCGGGAAAGTACTTGCGGAGCCGGTCGTCGGCCGTTCTTGCATGAGCTTCCATTCCCTCGAGCCGCGATATCCGCGCCGTCACTTGCCCGACCTGACGCGCGGCTTCGCGCGTCATTCGCTGCCACGTGAGCGTCTTCATGAACTTGTGCACCGACAGACCGCCGGAGTAGCGTGCTGCGCCTTTGGTGGGCAGGATGTGGTTTGGACCGGAGGCCTTGTCGCCGAAGGCCACCGTAGTCTCCTCGCCGAGGAACAAGGACCCGTAGCAGGTCAATCGGCCCAGCCACCAATCGAGATCGCGAGCCTGAACCTCGAGATGCTCGGACGCATAACGATCCGCGATGGCGGCGACCTCTTCACGGGTATCGCAAATGATCACTTCGCCATAGGAGCGCCACGCCGCGGACGCCGCGTCACGCGCGGTGGGCGGCAAGAGCTCGATCAACTCGGGCACCCGCTTCATGACGGTATCGGCCAACTCGCGCGAAGTGGTGAACAGCCACGCCGGCGATTCGTGACCGTGCTCGGCCTGGCCCACGAGGTCGGACGCGACGATCTCCGGGTCGGCGGACTCATCCGCGATGACGGCGACCTCTGACGGGCCGGCAAAGACATCGATGCCGACCTTTCCGAAAAGCATGCGCTTGGCCTCGGCCACGTACTTGTTGCCCGGGCCGACGATGATGTCTGCCGGCTTACCGGTGAAGAGACCATAGCCAAGCGTCGCGATGGCCTGGACTCCGCCCAAGGTGAGGATCACGTCCGCGCCGGCGACCTTCATGGCATACAGGACGTGCGGATGAATTCCCTCACCGCGGTAGGGCGTGGAACACGCGATCACGGTCGGCACACCCGCGGCCTTCGCCGTGGCAATGCTCATATACGCCGAGGCGATGTGGGCATAGCGCCCAGTGGGAACATAGCAGCCCGCCACGTTCACCGGAATCACGCGCTGCCCCACCGTCAGCCCGGGCTGCAACTCGGTGCTGAACTCGGTTAGCGACGCCTTCTGCGCCATCGCGAACTGCCGCACCTGCGCGGTCGCGAATTCGATGTCCCGCTTGATCGAGTCCGGAATGTCCCGGGTGCGTCGCTCGGCCTCCTGCGAGGTCACGACGATCTCGCCCGACCACTTGTCGAGTTTCAACGCATATTCGCGCACTGCCTGCTCGCCTCGCGCGTCAATCTCCGCAAGCATCGCCTCGACAACTTCCTGCGCACCGGCAGTCTCTGTCTCCGGCGTCTTCGTGGCCTTCTTCAGGTACTGGATCGACATGGCGTCCCCTCGTTGGGCTTGGCCGACACCGCTCAGGTGGCTCTCCCGAAGGCCGGCACCAATTGAAACCGGATTCTAGTGCCGAGCATTACAAAGGTCAATGCATGCATAACCTATTGAATTTAAAGGTTATGGAAGATGGTAGCGGTTACAATCCGGAGTCGTCAAAGATTTTTGCGTCACACCGATTTGACAGGCGCGACTCGCAGTCGCCCCACCTTGGAATGACCGCGATCAAGCTGCGAGCCTCGGGCGCGGATCATCCTGTGCGCAAGCCGCGACTCTGACCTGTGGCTGTCCGGGAGATCGCGATGAAGGCCAGGACCCTGCTCGTCTTCCATTCCCGTACCGGCTACACGCGCACGATCGCGTCGAAAATCGCGGCAGCC
>MEEC01000027.1 GCA_001724315.1 Lautropia sp. SCN 70-15
GGCCGGGTTCACCGACGTCAGCAACGTGCTGCACGGCTTCGAGGGCGACCTGAACGCCGAGCGCCAGCGCGGCAAGCTGAACGGCTGGCGCCACGACGGGCTGCCCTGGGAGCAGTTCTAGGGCCTGTTCACACTACGATCGTCCCTGCGTGAACCCCAAAAGCGCGAGCAATCAAGGCGCAAAGCACAGCCGTGGCGGGGCCACGGCGAGCATTTGCAACGCCGAGTGCGCGCGCTTTCGGGGCTCACCCTTCGGGCCCAGGCCTTCAAGACGGTCATCCATCGTTACCGGCTCCTTGCGTGGCACCGCCACGCGCGTCGCCGGCGCCTCGTCTGGCCGTCTTGAAGGCCTTGGCGCAGGGACGATCGTAGTGTGAACAGGCCCTCGTCCGGCACCTGCGCCAGGCCCAGCCCGAGGACGGCGGCCTGCACCATCGCCTCGCCGTCGTTGAAGCGCACACCCTGCGTCGTGTGAATCGCGATCGGCCGCCCGGCCTCGGTGAACTGGCGCGGGCGCTCTCGGCCTCGCCCGGGCAGCCGGAACAGGATCTGCCGATGCGCGGCCAGCTCGTCGAGGGACTTCGGCCCGCCCCGTTCCGTCAGGTAACCCGGCGAGGCGACGAGGATCAGCTGCTGCTGCCCGAAGCGCTTCGCCACCAGGGTGGAATCGTCGAGTTCGCCGACGCGGATCGCCAGGTCGAGGCGTTCGCGGACCAGGTCCGCGTAGGCGTCGGACAGGCGCGCGTCGAGCGACAGGCGCGGGTACTTCCGGACCAGCTGCGCCAGCAGCGGGAGGATCACCTTGCGACCGTAGGTGATCGGCATGTCGATGCGCAAGGTCCCGGAGGGTTCGGCCCGCGTGCCGGCCGCCTCGGTCCGGAGTTCGTCGAGCTCCGCGAGCACCCGCTGGCAGCGCTCGAAGAGGCGCTCGCCGTCTTCGGTGAGCGTGACCTGCCGGGTCGTGCGATGGAACAGTCTCAGCCCCAGCGAGGCCTCCAGCCTGCCGACCGCCTTGGCCAGCGTCGACGGCGCGGTGCCCAGCTCGCGGGCGGCAGCGGCGAAGCCGCCGTGCTTGGCGGTTTCCGAGAAGGCGAGCAGCGGTTGCAGGGCAAGCATCCGGAGACCTCCGCCATTGACGAATGTTCGTCGTCAATCTTATTCCATCGCCGCCCATTCTCCGCCACCCGAGTCCGCGGAATACTGTTCCTGCCCGAGGCGCCGCGGGCAGCGGATTCCCGAACGAACGAAGGCCGCCGCTCCGGCAGGCCACGAAGGAGATAGCCATGTACGTTCTCGAACAGCAGCGCCCTGCCCCGGCGCCGATCCCCGGCCTCGCCCATGCCACCTGGGCCGGTCACGACGAGGGTCTCTCCCAGCTTTCCCTCTGGCGACAGACGCTGGCGCCCGGCGCCGCGACGCCGCCGCACCGGCACGACTGCGACGAGGTCGTGCTGTGCCAGTCCGGCGAGGGCGAGCTGCACGTCGACGGCGAGGTCCATCGCTTCGGCCCCGGCACCACGCTGGTGCTGCCGAAGGGGCGGCCTCACCAGATCTTCGCGACCGGCGCCGCCCCGCTGGAGATCCTCGGCATCTTCGGCAGTTCGCCGGTCGGCACCTTCCTGCCCGACGGCGAGGCGCTCGACCTGCCCTGGCGCAGCTGAGGCGACCCGCAGCCTGCGCCGCCGACCCGTGTAGGCTTCGTTCTCCGTCGAGACCGAGGCCTGCACGATGAAGCTGCGCGAGATTCCCTTCGGAACCACCGACTGGTCGACGATCGCGCCGACCGAGCACCCTGGCGATACCGGCGTCGCGCGCTGGCGCACGCAGCACTTCGGCCCGGCCGACGACCGGATCCGGGTGCGAATGGTCGAGTACTCGCCGGGCTACAGCGCCGACCACTGGTGCAGCAAGGGGCATGTCCTGCTCTGCCTGGCGGGCGAGCTCGAGACCCTGCTGCAGGATGGCCGCCGCTTCGTGCTGAAGCCGGGAATGAGCTATCAGGTGGCCGACGGCGCCGAGCCGCACCGGTCCTCGACCGCGGTCGGCGCCACCTTGTTCATCGTCGACTGAGGTCGCGCTCGTCACCGGCCCGCATCGGGCAGGCCCCCGTTCAGAGGTGATCCAGCGGCAGGGCGGTGATGTCCTTGATCCGCTGCAGCGCGAAGCTCGAGCGCACGTCCATCACGCCCGGGTGGCGCAGCAGCGTGTCCATCACGAAACGCGAGAAGTGCGCCAGGTCGCGCACGTAGACGCGCATCAGGTAGTCCGAGTCGCCGGTCGTGGCGCAGCACTCGACCACCTCGGGCCATCGCTCGACGCTGTCGCGGAAGTCGTCGGCGGCGAAGCGGCCCCGCGTGGTGGCGCGCTTCTCGAGCTTCACGTTCACGTAGGCCATCAGCCCGAGCCCGACCCGGGCCGGGTCGAGCAGCGCGGCGTACTGCCGGATCACGCCGCTCTCCTCGAGCCTTCGCACCCGGCGCAGGCAGGGCGACGGCGACAGCGCGACCCGGTCGGCGAGCTCCTGGTTGCTGAGCCGGCCGTCGCGCTGCAGCTCGGCGAGGATGCGCAGGTCGGTGCGGTCGAGGGCAAGCGACGAGGCGCCCGACGACAGATCGCGAATCGATGACATTTAATTGCTCTTTCTATGGCTATTTGATGCTGATTATTGCTCGACAAACTCCCTGGCGGGCATCTTTTGGCATCTTCTGTCCCGGCTGCCTGCCTAGAATCTTCGGTTTCGGCAGGCACTCCGGCGCGGCTTTCCGCGCACGCCGGCACCATCCCGGCGCATCATTCACAACGAGCCTGTCCGACTCACGGAGGAAGCCATGACGCAGATCCAGGGCTGGGACAACCCGATGGGCACCGACGGATTCGAATTCATCGAGTACGCGGCGCCGGACCCCGCCGCGCTCGGGGCGGTGTTCGAGAAGATGGGCTTCACCGCGATCGCGCGGCACCGCCACAAGAACGTCACGCTGTACCGCCAGGGCGGCATCAACTTCATCATCAACGCCGAGCCCGACAGCTTCGCGCAGCGCTTCGCGCGGCTGCACGGCCCGTCGATCTGCGCGATCGCCTTCCGGGTGCAGGACGCGGCGAAGGCCTACCAGCGGGCGCTGGAGCTCGGCGCCTGGGGCTTCGACAACCGCAGCGGGCCGATGGAGCTGAACATCCCGGCGATCAAGGGCATCGGCGACAGCCTGATCTACCTGGTCGACCGCTGGCGCGGCAAGAACGGCGCGGCGCCCGGCAGCGTGGGCGACATCAGCATCTACGACGTGGACTTCGAGCCGATCCCGGGCGCGCCGCTCGAGCCGGCCGGCCACGGCCTGACCTACATCGACCACCTGACGCACAACGTGCACCGGGGCCGGATGAAGGAGTGGGCCGAGTTCTACGAGCGCCTGTTCGAGTTCCGCGAGATCCGCTACTTCGACATCGAGGGCCAGGTCACCGGCGTGAAGTCCAAGGCGATGACCAGCCCCTGCGGCAAGATCCGGATCCCGATCAACGAGGAAGGCACCGAGAAGCCGGGCCAGATCCAGGAGTACCTCGACATGTACCGCGGCGAGGGCATCCAGCACATCGCGCTCGGCTCGACCGACCTGTACCGCACGGTGGACGCGCTGCGCGCCTCCGGCATCAAGCTGCTCGACACGATCGACACCTACTACGAGCTGGTCGACAAGCGGATACCGGGCCACGGCGAGGACGTCGCCGAGCTGAAGAAGCGCAAGATCCTGATCGACGGCGCGCCGGGCGACCTGCTGCTGCAGATCTTCTCGGAGAACCAGCTCGGGCCGATCTTCTTCGAGTTCATCCAGCGCAAGGGCAACCAGGGCTTCGGCGAAGGCAATTTCAAGGCGCTGTTCGAGTCGATCGAGCTCGACCAGATGCGCCGCGGCGTGCTGCAGACCAGCTGAGCGCGAACGAAAAACGCCCCGGCTGCCCGAAGGCAGCGGGGCAAGGGGGGAGACGCAGGACGAAAGAGGAGCGAGGGTTGCGCGGTGCGGCAGCCCGCCGCCCCGCGCGCGGGTCAATCGTTGCGCTTGCCGACCTCGCGGCCGATCACGCCGCCCACCGCCGCGCCGCCGACGGTGCCGAGAACGCCCCCGCCGACCGAGTTGCCGACCACGCCGCCGACGACGGCGCCTGCCGCCGTTCCCTTGTCGGCGCTGGACATGTTGTCCCAGGTGGCACAGCCGCCGGCCAGCAGCGCGATCGAGGCCGCGCCGGCCAGCGCCAGCGCACGAAGACCCTTGGGGCGAAGTTCAGTGTTGCGCGCATTCATGTTCATTTCCCCCTCACGAGGCCGACCACGAGGCTGACCACCGCGACGATCAGGAACAGGAAGAAGAGCACCTGCGCGATGCTCGCCGCGCCCGCTGCGATGCCGCCGAATCCGAACAGGGCGGCCACCAGGGCGATGATGAAGAAAACGACTGCGTAGTGAAGCATTTCGGTCCTCCTTGACGTTGACGCCCTTCACGCTGCAAGCCACGTGCCCGGGCCGTCACGGCACGACGCGAGCGCGCCTTCGGCAAGATTTACCGGCGCGCGACCGCGCGACATCGACCCCAGCCGCAACTTTTACCGGACCGCGGACCGTGGAATTCCGGGCACGGCGATTGCAGCGGGTATCCGGCGAGAGGCCGCGAACGCGGACCGGCTCGAATCCAGAAACCCTCGGGGCACCGTCCCCGCCAAGGAGGAAGAAAGAATGCTCTCGACGAAACTCAAGGTGCTCACCATCGGCGCCCTCATCGTGGCCGCCTCAGGCTGCTCGGTGATGCGCGGTCAGCAGTCGACCGGCGCCTATCTCGACGATGCCAACATCACCGCAAGCATCAAGAGCGCCTACGCGGCCGACCAGACCGTGGCGGCCACCGCGATCAGCGTGGAAACGCTGAACGGCACGGTGCAGCTCAGCGGCTTCGCGAAGTCCCAGGCCGAGAAGGATCGCGCCGCAGCGCTCGCCCGCCAGGCCAAAGGTGTCGTGTCGGTGAAGAACGACATCGTCGTTCGTCCCTGACGGAAACCGGTCGGGCCGAACCGGGACGCGGGGTACTGGTTCGGCTACGACTCGGGGCGCTGCGCCGGTGCCTCGCCGATCAGCCGCAACAGCCGCTCGAGCCTCACGGGCTTGGGCACCAGGTCGACGAAACCGCGAGACGAGATCCGGGACCGGTCCGCCGCCCCGGCATGCGCGGTGATCGCGACCACCGGCAAGGGCTCGCCCGCATCGCCGCGCTGCGCCTCGAGCGCGCGCAGGTCATCGAGGAACTCGTAGCCGTCGCGCCCGGGCATCTCGATGTCGCACAACACGATCGCCGGCCATTCCGCCTTCGGGCGCGCGGCCAGCCAGGCCAGCGCCGCGTCGACGTTGTCGAATTCGATGACCGCGAAGCCCTCGTCCTGCAGCAGGCCCGCGACCGCCTCGCGCGCATCCGCGTGGTCGTCGACGATCATGAGCTTGCGCTCCGGCGCCGGCCCGTCGAACGCGGCCAGCGGGAACAGGGACGACGGCCGCGGCACGCCGCCATCGAAGCGGGGCAGCGACACGGTGAAGCTCGCGCCGCGCCCCTCGCCTTCGCTCTGCGCCGAAACCTGCCCGCCGTGCAGCTCGACGATGTGCCGCACGAGGGCGAGCCCGAGCCCGAGGCCGCCGTGCCTTCGCCTGCTCGTGGTGTCGCCCTGCCTGAAGGGCTCGAACAGGCCGCCGAGCATCTCCGGCTCGATGCCCTGCCCGTCGTCGCTCACCTCGATCACCTGCCTCGCGCCTTCGCGCCGCAGGCTCACCGCGATCCGGCCCCCGGCGGGCGTGAACTTCAGCGCATTGCCCAGCAGGTTGCCGACGACCTGCTGCAGCCGCAGCGAATCGCCGAGCACGAAGCTGCCGCGCGGCGCCGACGCTTCGAGCGTGACCTGCCGGTCGCTCGCGAGCTGCCGCTGCGACTCGCAGACGACGTCGACGATTTCGCCCAGGTCGACCGGCTCGCGATCGATCTGCAGCTTGCCCTGCTCGACACGGGCCAGGTCCAGCAGGTCGTCGATCAGCAGGTTCTGCGACTCCGCGTTGCGGCGGATCACGGCCAGCGCCCGCTGCAAGCTCTCGCCGCGGTCGCCGCGCCGCTCGACGACGCCCAGCCAGCCGAGGATCGCGTGAAGCGGGGTCCTGAGCTCGTGCGACACGATCGCGAGGAACCGGTCCTTGGACCGGCTGGCGGCCTCGGCCTCGAGCCTGGCGCGACGCTCCTCCTCCGCGGCCTCCGCCGTGGCGACCGCCGCGGCCGCCAGCAGCATCAGTTGCCGGACGATGGCCAGGTCCTCGGGGCTGAAGTGCCGGCCCGCCTCGTGCACCAGGTAGAGGTGGCCGCGCGGCGCGTCGTTCGCGACCCGGATCGGCACGGCCAGGACTTCGGGGCCGCCGCCGGGGCCCGGCCCGGGCCCGTCGCTCCAGGGTCCCGGGACCAGGCCAGGCAGTTCGGGCCTGGGCCACTTCCCGGCCGCGGCGATCAGCTCGGCCCGGCGTGCCTGCGCGAGCGGCCGGGCGGCCTTCAAGGTGGGCGCCCCGCCCCCGGGCGCGCCCGGCGCGAGCACCGCGCAGTCGCAATCGACCAGGCGCCGGGCCTGCTCGGCGAGATGGTCGAGCCGCGCGGCGGAATCGGGCAGGCCTCCGATGACGACCCCCGCCTCGGCGAGCGCGCGCAAGCGCTCGTTGGCCGCCACCAGCTCCGCGGTGCGCTCGGCCACGCGCTGGTCGAGCGCCTCGTTGGCGCGCCGCAGCGCCTGGGTCATCGAAAGCGCCAGCGCGTGCGCGCGGTCGCGCGTGGTGGCCATCGACCAGACCACGCCGAACAGCAGCAGGCTGATCAGCACGCCGCCGGCCAGGTATTCCCAGGGGCGGCGCCGCTCGAGGACGCTCGCCGCCCCGGCGCTCGGAAAGGCTTCCAGCTGCCAGCGCCGGCCGGCGAACTCGATCGGCACCCGCACCGGCGTCATGCCGGTCGTGTGGGCGAAGCGCTCAGCCGCGTCCGCGAACAGCAGGCTGTCGGTGCCGTCCGGCGCGGCGTCGAGCAGGCGCACCGCCAGGATGGCTTCGGCGCCCCGGTCGAGGCTGGCCATCAGGTCGCCCGGCCGGAACGGTGCGTAGACCCAGCCCAGTAGCGCCCGCGAGCGCGCCTGCGTGCTGTCGACCGGCGCGCCGTGGCGATAGAGCGGCACGTAGAGCAGCACCGCCGCCCGAGGCGCGACACCCGTGTCCTGCACCAGCGTGACCGGCCCGGTCAGCACCGCCTTGCCGCTGTCGCGCGAGGCCTGCATCGCTGCGCGACGGACCGCGTTGGAGGACATGTCGTAGCCCAGCGCGCGCAGGTTGATCGCGTCGAGAGGCTCGATGTAGACGATCGCGCTCTCGGCCTGCCGATCGGCCGCGGGCCACACCTTGAAGTCGGCGAATCCCTCGTCGCGCACCGAGCGCTCGAGGGCGCCCACCTGCTCCGGCGCGAGCCGCGCCGCGAACGCGACGCCCTGGATGCCCGGATAGTCGGAATCGAGGGCCAGCGCGCTCACGTAGGCGCGCCACTGCGCGCGCGAGGGGTTGTCGGTCGCCGCGAACAGCGAGGCGCCCCCGCGCAGGGCGATCTCGTAGGCCACCAGCCGCTGCCGGATCTGCGCGGCGAGGGCGCCGGTGCGCTCGAGGATCAGCGCGTCGCGCCGCGCGGCCAGCCGTCCGGTCTCGGTGGTCCAGACCGCGGCGGTGACGACCAGGCCGAGCCCGAGCGCGAGCACGGCGAGGGCCTTGCCCATGCCGCTGCTCGAGGCGATCCCGGAAATGCCGGTCGGATCCGTCAATGGGTGGCTCGAGTGGGTGGTTCGAGTGGGTGGTTCGAGATGGGCGGCGGGCTTTCCGCGGGCGAAGACCGCCCGCGGGAGGGTCCGATCGATTCTAACGCCCGCATCCCCCGGCGCTTGCCTCGGGTCTGGCGCTCGCCTCCCGCGTCGCGGTTTGCGGGCCCGGTGCGAAGGCCGCAGAATGGCCGCCATGACCATCGACACCGCCGCCGCGCTGGTCCTCGTCGTCGACGACAGCGCCGACGCCGCGGAGAGCCTCGCGCTGGTGCTCGAGCTCGAGGGTTTCCGGACCCTGACCGCCCACGACGGCCGCTCGGCGCTCGATCGCATCGGGCAGCAACGTCCCGACGCGGTGCTGCTCGACCTCGGCCTGCCCGACCTCGACGGCGTCGAAGTCGGCCGGCGGATCCGGGCGCTCGCCGATGGGGCCGGCATCCTGCTCGTCGCGCTCAGCGGGCATGGCGGGCAGGACGACCTCGCCGCGACCCGGGCGGCGGGCTTCGACGCGCACCTGGTCAAGCCGGTGGACCCGGGACGGGTCGTGGCGCTGCTCGGCGCGCGCCGCGGGCCGGCAGCGAACCCGGGCACGCCGATTGCTGCCACCTGGAGCAAGACTCGCTGACCGGAAGCTTCGCCCCATGTCCTCGACCGCTCGCTCGGCCGTCGTGCTCTACGACTCGCAACTGCGCATCACGGGAATGAACCGCGCGGCGAGCCGCCTGCTCGGCGGACCGGAATGGATCGGGCGCCCGTTGCCCGACTGCCTCGCCGCGGCGGGGGCGCAGGCGGCGAATTCGCAGGCCGGGCGGCTGCCCGACCTGGCCGAGCATGCACGGGCCGGCATGAGCTTCATGCTCGGCATCGGGAGCCGGGCGTGGCGGGCCGAGGTCTCGCCGCTGGAACCGGACCCGGCCTCGGAGCCCGGCGCCGCGCTCACGGCGCCCGGCGCACTGGTGCTGCGCGAGGCAGGCGAGGTCGACGACTACCGTGACCTGGCGCTGGAGACGCTCGATCCGCGCTCGGCGATCGCGCACGATCTGCGCACGCCGCTGAACGCGATGGCGGGCTGGCTGCATCTGCTGTCGTCGCCGCAGCCGCGCCCCCCCGAGGCCACCGCACGCGCGATCGAGGGACTGCGCCGCGCCGTCGAGCAGCAGCGAAGGCTGATCGAGGAGCGGCTGGACCGGCCCGCGCCCGCGCCCGCGCCCGCTGCGGCGCGCGATGCGCCGGCGGCCGGGCCGGACGGCGCGAAGGCCGGCGAAGCGGGCGGCGCAAGCATCCGCGAATCGAACGGCGCCAGGACCCGCGAACCGGACGGCGCGCCGGAGACCGGCCTGCGCGGCTGCTTCGTGCTCGCGGTCGACGACCACGCCGAGCTGCTCGACATGCTCTCCGAGCTGCTCGCCGCCGACGGCGCGTCGGTCGTGACCGCCGAGTCCGTCGACCAGGCGCTCGCGATCTATCCGCGCTGGGCCGCCGGCGGCGGAGAGCGCCTGCTCGTGTCGGACCTGGCGATGCCCGGGCGCGACGGCTTCTCGCTGATTCGCGAGATCCGGGCGCTCGAGCGCGCGCAGGGGCTGCCGCGCCTGCCGGCGGTCGCCCTGTCGGCCCACGGGATGGCCGACGTTCGCCGGCGCGCCATCCTGAACGGCTTCGACCTCTTCGTCGACAAGCCGATCGATCCGCCGGTGATGCTCGAGCGCCTGCGCCGCCTGCTCGATCGCTGACCCCGCTCTGCTATGCTGGATCGACACCGCGGACCCTGACACGTGCCTCACGCGCTGATCGTCGAAGACGACACCGATTCGGCCGGGATGCTGGCCGAGATCGTCGCGGCCGAGGGCTTCTCGACCGCCACCGCCGGCTCGCTGCTCGATGCCCGGCGGCAGCTCGCGTTCCGCACGCCCGACATCGTCCTGCTCGACCTCACGCTGCCCGACGGCAACGGAATCGAGCTGTTCGACGCGGTCGACCGCCGCGACAGCGAGGTGGTGCTGATCACCGGGCAGGCCAGCGTCGAGACCTCGGTCCAGGCGCTGCGGCTGGGCGCGGCCGACTACCTGATCAAGCCGCTGAACGTCGAGCGCCTGCGCGCGGTGCTGGCGCGCGCGGGCGCCGCCGGCGAGATGCGCGGACAGCTCGGCGCCCAGCAGGATCTCGTCGAGACGGAAGGCCGTTTCGGGCGGCTGTGGGGCCGCTCGGCGCCGATGCGCGAGGTCCATCGGCAGATCGCCCGGGTGGCGCCGACCGCGGTCACCGCGCTGATCACCGGCGAGAGCGGCACCGGCAAGGAGCTCGTCGCGAACACGATCCACGACCTCTCGCGCCGCGCGAAAGGGCCCTTCCTCGCGGTCAACTGCGGAGCGATCTCGCCGCAGCTGATCGAGAGCGAGCTGTTCGGCCACGAGAAGGGGAGCTTCACCGGCGCGCTGCGCCAGCATCGCGGCTTCTTCGAACGCGCCGACGGCGGCACGCTGTTCCTCGACGAGGTCACCGAGATGCCCCTGGAGCTTCAGGTGAAGCTGCTGCGGGTGCTCGAGACGGGCAGCTTCACGCCGGTCGGCGCCGACGAGCCGGTGTCCGCCGACGTGCGCATCATCGCGGCCACCAACCGTTCGCCGCTCGAGGCGGTGGCCGAGGGCAGGCTTCGCGAGGACCTGTACTACCGGCTCGCGGTCTTCCCGATCGAGCTGCCGCCGCTGCGCGACCGGCGCGAAGACATCCCGCTGATCGCCAGGCACTTCCTGCAGGCGCTGAATGCGCGCGAGGGCGCCGCGAAGCGCTTCACCGACAGCGCGCTGCAACGGCTCCAGCAGGCGCCCTGGCCGGGCAACGTTCGCGAGCTGCGCAACGCGGTGCACCGGGGATTCATCCTCGCCGAGGGCAGCACGATCGATGCCGCGGATCTTCCGCTCGATCCGCCCCAGCCGGCGCCCGATGCCCGGGCGGCGGGGGAGGCGGCAACGGCGGGGGTGGCCGCAGCGGCGGCGACGGCGGAAGCACCGGCGACGGCGGAAGCACTGGCGATGACGGAAACGCCGGCGGTGGCCGGGACATCAGGCCTCGGCGCGTCGACGGCGGCGGTGCCGGAGCCCGCCGGCGAACTGCGCCTGCCGGTCGGCATCTCGATCGCCGAGGCCGAGCGGCGGCTGATCCTGGCCACCCTCGCGCATTGCGACGGCCACCGGGAACGCGCTGCCGAGATCCTCGGCATCAGCGCCAAGACGCTCTACAACCGGATGAAGAAGTACCAGAGCGCGCCCGAAGGCGGGACCGAGGATCGGGCCGGCCAGGGCCGCGGCTGACGAGTCCCGCCGAGCCCCGCGGCCCGGCGGTCTTCCTCAGGCGACCGCCAGCGCATTCAGGCGCCGCGCCTCGAGCGGAGGGATGCCGATCGCGTCCCGGTACTTGGTCACCGTGCGCCGCGCCAGCTTCACCCCTCGCTGCGCGAGCTCGCGGGCCAGGCGGATGTCGGACAGCGGGCGCCGCGGATCCTCGGCCGCCACGATGTCGCGGATCAACACCTGCACCGACTTCGGCGACATGCGGAAGCCGTCGTCGGTGGCCAGCCGGCTGCCGAAGAAGTGCTTGAACTCGACCGGCCCGCGCGGCGTGGCCATGTACTTGCCGGCCGTGACCCGCGAGATCGTGGACTCGTGCAGGCCGGTGCGCGCGGCGACGTCGCGCAGGAACAGCGGCCGGATCGCGATGTCGCCGTGCTCGAACCAGCCCTGCTGCGCCGCGACGATCGCCTCGGCCACGCGGACGATCGTGTCGGCGCGCTGGCGCAGGCTGCGGATCAGCCAGCGCGCCTCGTTCAGGCGCGCGCCCATCGGCGTGTTCGACCAGCCGCGCGCGCCGCGGACCGCGGCCGCGCAGGCCCGGTCGATCCTGAGCTGCGGGCTCGCGTCCGGATTGGCGCTCACGACCCAGCGGCCCGCCCGTTGCCGGACGATCACCTCGGGCACGAGGTAGCGCGCCTCATCGGCAGCGAAGGCCTGCGCGGGGCGCGGCGCGAGGCTGCGCAGCAGCGCCCGCGCGGCGCCCAGCTCCGCCTCGTCGCAGCCCAGCCGGCGCGTCAGGGCAGCCACGTCGTTGGCGGCCAGCAGCTCGAGGCATTCTTCGGCGATGCGCAGCGCAAGCGCGCGGGCGGGCTCGTCCTGCGCAAGACGGCGCAGCTGCAAGGCCAGGCATTCGGCGACCGAACGGGCGCCGACTCCGGCGGGGTCGAGGCTCTGCACGAAGCGAAGCGCGAGGCCGAAGGCCTGCTCGAAGGCCGCCGGCGCGAGCAGCGAAAGGGCCGCATCCCCTTCGGCGTGGCGCGGCGCGCGCGCCAGCGCAGCCAGGATCTCGGCGGGATCGTCGCGCAGGTAGCCGTCCTCGTCGAGGGCCTCGACCACGACCCTGGCCATCGCGGCATCGTGCGCGGACAGCGCGCTGACCGCGACCTGCTGGAGCAGGTGCTCGCGCAAGGACACCGCCGCCGGCGTCGACGCTTCGCCGTCGTCGTCCGGGACCGCGCCGCCGGACCGCGCCTCCGACCAGGGGCCGACCGGCCGCTCGTCGCCGGCCTCTTCCGGCCGCTCCAGCAGCGGATTGTCCGCGAGCAGCGCGGCGACCTCCTGCTCGAGCTCGAGCGCCGACATCTGCAGCATCTTCAGCCCGTGCTGCATCCGGGCCGACGTGGCGGCGCCCTGGCTGGCCTGCAAATGGATGGCTGCGTCCGGCATTCGATCCCCCCCGATTGGTGTGACGACCGAGGAGAAAGCAAGCGCCGGGCCAGTCGGGACCGGCGGGCGCCGCCCCTTGCGGGATCAGGCACTTGCGCGCCCTGCCGGGCGCCAGGCCTCCCGCGAGCCGGGACTCGCCCGATCGACAGCCGGAAAAAGTTTCCGGTTTCGGCAGGATTTACCGGTCGCCGCGGGCCGTTCCGGACCGGCCCGGCGGCCTTGCGCGGGTAACATGCCCGCCGGCGACGGGGGCGCGCGGCCCGCCGCCGCGGGACGCTGCGCCGCGCGAGGACACCCACTTGCCCTCGATCGAATTCCTCGCGACGCTGGCGGTGATCGCCGCCGGCTACACGGTGCTCGGCGTCACCGGCTTCGGCTCGGCCCTGCTGATCGTGCCCGTGCTCGCCCACTGGCTCCCGCTGGCCGAGGTCGTGCCGGCGATCCTGCTGCTCGACGTCTTCGCCTGCGTGCTGCTCGGCGCGCTGTCCTTTCGCAGCGTGGCCTGGCGCGAGCTCGCGGCGCTCGTGCCCGGGATGCTCGCGGGCGCGGCGGTCGGCGTGATCCTGCCGTCGCACGTGCCCGCGTCGCTGCTGCTCGGCGTGCTCGGGACGCTGATCCTGCTGTTCGCCCTGCGCGGCCTCCTGCTGGCGCGGCTGCCGGTGCTGGCCACGCGCCGGCTCGCGGCGCCTGCCGGGCTGGCAGCGGGCATGATCGAGACCCTGTTCGGGGTGGCCGGCCCGGTCGTCGTGATGTACCTGGGCGGCCGGCTCGGCGATCCGGCCGTGATGCGGCCGACGATCGCGGTGGCCATCGTGGCGGCCTCGACCACCGCGCTGGTGGCGATCGGTACCCATTCCCCGATGCCCTCGGGGGACTGGATCGCGCTGCTCGGCGCGGGCGCGGCCATTGTCCCGGTCGCACTGTGGGCCGGAGGCCGCATTGCCCGGCGGCTGCGCCCTGCGGCGGTGGTCCGGCTCATCCACCTGCTGCTGCTCGCGAGCGGCGGCAGCCTGCTCGCGCGGGCGCTGGCGATGTAGGCCTTCTGGCCTACGACATCACTGTCGGCCTTCTGGTCGATGGCGCCGCGCGCTAGACTCGAGCAGTCTTCGATCGATGCAGACCCATCCGATGAACCGCCCCGAGCTTCCCAGGCGCCGCAGGCTCACCGTGCGCGACTACGAGCGCATGGGCGAGGCGGGCATCTTCCCGCCCGAGGCCCGGGTCGAGCTGCTCGACGGAGACCTGGTCGAAATGCCGCCGATGGGCCAGCCGCATGCCGGCATCCTGCTCCAACTGACCCGCCTGTTGGTCCTGCGCGCCGAGGGCCACGCGCGGGTCGCCACGCAGCTGCCGCTGTCGCTGCCGCCCTGGTCGATGCCCGAGCCGGACTTCGTGCTGTTGCGGCTGCGCGCCGACGACTACCGCCGTGAGCGCGCCAGTGCGCAGGACGTGCTGGTCGCCATCGAGGTCGCCGACAGCTCGCTGCGCTATGACCTGATCCGCAAGGCCCGGGTCTATGCCGCCAACGGCCTGCCCGAGTACTGGGTCATCGAAGCCACCGCGCGGCGCCTGCACCGTTTCGTCGACCCGCGGCCGGCCGATGGGCACTGGGGCCGCACCGAGATCCTCGAGGCGCCGTTCACCGTGTCGCCGAATGCGCTGCCGCAACTGGCGCTGGCCTCGGACGAGATCTGGCCGCCGGCAGACTGATCGCAGCGCCGGCGAAGAACCCGCCGCGTGCGCGGGCCCGCGCTCAAGCCTGCTGCGACTTCTCCAGCGCCTGGCCGATGTCCCACAGCAGGTCGTCGATCGACTCCAGCCCCACCGACAGCCGGACCATGTCCGGCGTGACGCCGGCCGCGCGCTGCTCGGCGTCCGACAGCTGGCGATGCGTGGTCGAGGCCGGGTGGATGATCAGCGTGCGCGCATCGCCCACGTTGGCCAGGTGGCTCATGAAGGTGGCCGCCTCGATGAACTTTTCGCCGGCACGCTGGGCGGCCGCGGCGTCGTCGCCGCCGGTCCTGCCGGCAGGCGGCTTCACGCCGAAGGACAGGATGCCGCCGGCGCCGCGCGGCATGTAGCGCTGCGCGAGCGCGTGATAGGCGCTGTCCTTCAGCCCGGGGTAGTTCACCCAGGACACCAGCGGATGCGCCGCCAGGAACTCGGCGACCCGCTGCGCATTCGCCACGTGCCGGTCCATCCGCACCGGCAGCGTCTCGATGCCCTGCAGCAGCAGCCAGGCCGACAGCGGCGCGAGCGTGGGGCCCAGCGTGCGCGCGATCTCCATGCGCGCCTTCATCGTGAAGCCGAAGTCGCCGAAGGTCTCGTAGAAGCGCACGCCGTGGTAGCCCTTCGAAGGCTCGACCATCTCGGGGAACTTGCCGTTGTCCCACGGAAACTTGCCGCTCTCGACGACCACGCCGCCCATGGTGGTGCCGTGGCCGCCCAGGTACTTGGTGGCCGAGTGCACGACGATGTCGGCGCCGTGATCGAGCGGGCGGCACAGGTAGGGCGAGGCCAGCGTGTTGTCGACGACCAGCGGCACGCCGTGCTCGCGGGCGATGGCGCCGACGGCGGCGATGTCGAGCACGTTCAGGCGCGGGTTGGCGATGGTCTCGGCGAACACCGCCTTGGTGTTCGGCTTCATCGCGCGCCGGAAGTTCTCCGGGTCGTCGGGCTCGACGAAGCTGCACTCGATGCCGAAGCGCGCGAAGGTGACGGCGAACTGCGAGTACGTGCCGCCGTACAGCGTGTTGGCCGCCACGATGTGGTCGCCCTGCCCACACAGCGTGAGCATCGCGACCATCTCGGCCGCCATGCCGCTGGCCGCGGCGATCGCGGCGCGCCCGCCCTCGAGCGCCGCCACCCGCTCCTCGAGCACGGCCACCGTGGGATTGGACAGCCGCGAGTACACGTTGCCGAAGGTCTGCAGGTTGAACAGGCTGGCCGCGTGCTCGGCCGAGTCGAACACGAAGGAGGTGGTCTGATAGATCGGCGCGGCGCGCGCCCCGGTGGCCGGGTCCGGGATCTGGCCCGCGTGCAGGCACAGGGTCTCGATGCCGAATTCGCGGTCGCTCATGATGGATTCCTTGCGTTCAGTAGGCGAGCCAGCGCGGGCGCCTGGCCGAGATGACCTTCGTGTTCACGCCGGCCCAGTTCAGGCCGCCGAACAGGCGCGCGTGCTCGATCTTCACGCAGCGGTCCATCACCGAGTCGAGGCCCGCCTCGCGGGCGAGCCGGTCGGCCTCGAGGTTGACCACGCCGAGTTGTTGCCAGAGCGTCTTCGCGCCGATCTCGATCGCCTGCCGCGCGATCGGCAGCACGTCCTCGGTGCGGCGGAACACGTCGACCATGTCGACCTTCTCCGGGATGTCGCCGAGCGACGCGTAGCAGCGCTCGCCGAGGATCTCCGGATACTTCGGGTTCACCGGAATGATCCGGTAGCCGTGCTCCTGCATGTACTTGGCGGCAAAATAGCTGGGCCGGTACCAGTCGGCCGAGAGGCCCACCACTGCGATGGTCCGGTTGGTTGCGAGGATTCGGCGAAGGGTCTCGATGTCGGACATGGCGATGCGCTCCGGTGCTGCGTGCTATTTTACGGACGACACCTCGCCGTCACGGTCTGACAGGAAACGAAGCAATGACCACGCCTTTCGGAATCGGTGACCTCTCGGCGATGGGGCTGCCCGGCGGCAACCCCCTGCAGGGCGCCGGCATCCTCGAGACCATGGAACTCGTCCGGAAGGCCTGGGCCGCGTTCTCGCTGCCGCCGAACATGGCGCCCACCGTGGACCCCGACGAGGTCGCGCGCCGCGTGTCCGAGCTGAAGGCCGTCGAGCAGTGGCTGACGATGAACCTGAGCATGCTGCGCGGGACGATCCAGGCGCTCGAGATCCAGCAGGGCACGCTGGCCGCGCTGCGCGCCTTCGGTGCGGCCGGTGCAGCCGCAGCGAGCCCGGCCGCCGCGAACGACACGGCGGACGCGAGCGGCGCAGGCGCCGCGGCACGCGAGCCCTTGCGTGGCGAGTCGAAGGCGGACTCGGCCGAAGAGGCCCCCGCGGCCGATGCGCCTTCCGCGGCCGGCGCGCCATCCGCTCCCGATGCGCTGAACCCCGTTGTCTGGTGGGACATGCTGCAGAAGCAGTTCGGCGAGGTCGCCGCGGCCGCGCTTGCCGGGGTGCCGGCAGCCATCGATGCGGCGACCGGCGCCGGCCACCCGGCAGCCGGCGAGGCGGGTGCCGCGGCCGACGCGCCCGAGGCCGGGGGCGCGGCCCGCGCCGCAAGCAAGGCAAGGAAGACCAGCTCCGGCGGCGCGCGCGCGGCTGGCGGCCCGGCTCGGACAGGCAAGTCCGCCGCGCGCGGCAAGGCGGGAGCGGCCGCGCCGAAGCGCGGCGCGGGCCGGGGCCGCACGCAGGGCTGACGTCATGCCGCGCTTTCGCCACGCCCATGCCACGCACCCCGACTGGCGCGTGGCGGTCGACCTAGCGCAGGCGCAGCTCGACGCGCAGGCCGCGCAG
>MEEC01000028.1 GCA_001724315.1 Lautropia sp. SCN 70-15
CGCTTTCCCCTTGCGATGATAACCGCCCCGGTAGCGTGAGCTCACTCCGCGCGAGGCGGGCTTCCCGAGGGCAGCGCGGCGGGGATGTCCGACGGCCGGTCCACGTCGGCCACGCAGCCCGGGTCCTCGCAAGGCACCGTCTCGACCAGCTCGGCCCGGTCGCGCAGCAGCCGGGCGGCGCCGCTCTCGTCTCCGATCGCCAGCAGCGCCGGCCTCTGGTCCGCGGAAAACGCCACCGGGTGCCCCGGCCTGCCCTCGAAGACCGGTCGCGCGATCGCCGCGCCGGCCAGCAGCCGCGCCCGCACCGCCGCGTGGGTGCCGGGGGACACGAAGGGCATGTCGCCGAGCGCGACCAGCCAGCCGAGCCTGGGCCGCGTCTCGCTCACGCCGTGCCGCAGGCTCGCCCCCATGCCTAGCCCGGCGTCGGGGCAGGCGACGAGCCGCACCGGAAGCCCCGCCAGGATCGCCTCGGCGAGCTCGCACCGGCTGCCGCAGACCACGACGATCTCGTCAACGACGCCGACCAGGGCCTCGCAGGCCGCGCGCAGCACCGGCCGGCCATCGGGAAGCGGCGCAGCCAGCTTCCACGCATCGCCCGTCGGATCGAAACGGCGCCCTTCGCCGGCGGCAAGTACCAGGGCACAGACATCGGGCATGGCGACTCCGTCTCAGTGGGACGAGGGCGCGGCGCGAATCCTCGCAACCGCCTCGGCCAGCGCCGGCCAGGCCGGCTTGTCGGGGGCGAAGCGCCGGCGCATCCAGGCCGCGAGTTCGGCGACCTGGGCATCGTCGAGACTCTCCGCGAAGGCCGGCATGTGACCGATCGCCGGGGTGGCCGGCTCGCGTATGCCCTCGAGGATCGTGCGAACCAGATTGTCGGGGCGATCGCCGTGCAGGCTCGCGGCGAGCGCCAGCGGGATGTTCCGGCCGGTCTCCACCGGCGCGTCGCCGTCGTGGTGACACGCGCCACAGGCGCGCTCGAACATCCGTTGCGCGGGCCCGACAAGCGTGACCGACTGCGCGCGCGCCCGCTCGACCGCGGCGCGGGCGGCCGCATCGGCCTGCCCCGCATCGGCCGGCGTCGAGAAGGATGCGAGGTAGTGCGCGATCGCCCGGATGTCGGCGTCGGGCAACTGCGAGAGCTCGCGGACCACCGGCCCCATCGGCCCGTTGGCCGCCCCATGCCGCATGCTCAGGCCGGTTCGCAGATAGTCGTGGAGATCGCCCTCGGTCCACGGCACCGGCGCGCGGCTCGCCGAGGTGAGCGCCGGCGCCTCCCAGCCGTCGATCATCGCGCCCGCCAGCCAGGCCTCGCCGCGCCGCTCGGCGCCGGCCGCATTGCGCGGGGTGTGGCAGGCGCCGCAGTGGCCCAGGCCGTTGACCAGGTACTCGCCGCGGTTCCGCTGCGCGCTGCGCGAGGGATCGGGCGAAACCGGCCCGGGTTCGAGGTACAGCGCGTTCCACACCGCCATCAGCGGCCGCACGCCGAACGGAAAGGCCAGCTTCGACTCGGGCACCTCGGCGCGCACCGCCGGCTGCGACATCAGGTACGCGTAGAGCGCGGTCAGGTCGTCGTCGGTGACCCGGGTGAAGGCGGTGTAGGGAAAGGCCGGGAACAGCCGATGGCCGTCGCGCGAGATGCCTTCGCGCATCGCGCGCTGGAACGCGGAGAACGACCAGTTGCCGATCCCGGTCTCGGGATCGGGCGTGAGGTTGGTGGCGTAGACGACGCCGAAGGGCGTGTCGATCGCCCGGCCGCCGGCGTTCGGCGCGCCGCCTGGCGCGGTGTGGCAGACCACGCAGTCGCCGGCGGCCGCGAGCTGCCGGCCGCGCTCGATGGTCGGGGCGGTCCAGATCGACGGATCGGGTCGCGTGACCGGCGCGATCGCGGGCTTCCATCCGAAGGCCGCGCCGCTCAGCGCGACCAGCCCTGCGGCGAGCGCGCCGGCCCTCGCCCACCATCGCCGGTGCGTCTTCGGCGGATCGGCCGGCTCCGGCGGCGGCGGGTTGAGCGCCGCGCGCACCACCTCCGGCGTGAAGGGAGGCTTGCGGAAGCGCACGCCGGTGGCGTCGTAGATCGCGTTGGCGATCGCCGCCGTCCCCGGCACCGACGAGGACTCGCCGGCGCCCTGCGGCGGCTGGTCCGGCCGGGGCATCATCATCACCTCGATGACCGGCACCTCGCGAAAGCTCAGGATCGGGTAGCTGCCCCACTCCCGGGCCGCCACCGTGTTCGTGGCCGGGTCCGTGCGCACCTGCTCCTTCAGCGCGCGGCTGGTCGTCTGCACCACGTTGCCGTGGATCTGGTGCTTCACGCCGGCCGGATTGATCATCAGCCCGGCGTCGTGGCCCACCACGACCCTGCTGACGTGGACCTCGCCGGTGATCCGATTGACCTCGACGTCGGCCACCCAGGCCGCCCAGGCCGCGCCGTAGCCGGGAAAGCGGCTGTGGATGTAGCGCGCCCAGGCGAAACCCTGGCCCTTCAGGAGGTCGCCCTCGGCCGCCTGCTGCATCGGCTGCGTGTGCGCGATCCAGCCCGCGCGTTCGGCCGTCGCGCGGATCAGTTCGGCGGCGCGCGGATCCTCGAGGTGGCGCAGCCGGTATTCCACCGGATCGACGCCGGCGGCACTTGCGGCCTCGTCGATCCAGGACTCGTGCGCGAAGGAATTCGGCAGGGCCGACACCCCGCGCAACCACGATGCGCGCAGGATCGGCGCCATGTCGTCGATCGACACGCGCAGGTTCGGATAGCGGTAGGGCGGCACCGAGGTGCGATCGCCCATCTCGTAGGCGACCGGCTCGGGCGACACCGCGCCGGTCAGCAGCAGCGCCAGCGTGACCGCGCCGTTGGACGGATAGGCGGTCCTGAAGTCGTAGGCGCTCACCCTGCCGTCCGCGTCGAGCCCGCCCGACACGTCCATCAGTTGCGCCGCGCCCTTGGGCTCCCACAGGTGTTCCTGCTCGCGGGTCAGCTGCACGCGCACCGGCCGACCCACGGCCTTCGACAGCAGCGCCGCATCGGCGGCCACGTCGTCGGCGCAGTTGCGGCCGTAACAGCCCGAGGCCTCCATCCGGATCAGGTCGATCGCGGTCTCGGGCAGGGCGGTGAGCTTCGCGAGGTCGGCGCGCAGCGCGTGCGGATACTGCGTGCCGGCCCAGACCGCGAGCCGGTCGCCGCGCCAGTCGGCCAGCGCGCAGGACGGGCCGATCGACGCGTGCATCTGGTAGGGCCAGACGTAGGTGCGCGCGAGCTTCGTGGCGGCGCCGGCCAGGGCCGCGTCGACGTCGCCCTGCTCGGTCGCCACGCGGCGCTTCGACGGGTTGTCGCGGATCGCCTGCTCCAGGTCCGACAGCTGCGGCAGGGCCGGCCACGGCTTCCAGGAGACCTTCAGCTCGCGCATCGCGCGCTCGGCCTGATCCTCGCGCTCGGCGACCACGCCCACGAAGTCGCGGATCACCACCACCGCGACGATGCCGGGGATGTGCGCGATCGACGCCTCGTCGACCGACTCGAGCGAGTGGCCGATGAAGGGCCCGTGGTCGGCGCCCGACCAGGGCGGCCGCACGACCCGCCCGTGCAGCATGCCCGGCACGCGCATGTCGTGCACGAAGACGGTCTCGCCGGTCGCCTTGGCCGGGATGTCGACGCGCGGCACCGATTGGCCGACCACCCGGTACTGGTCCGGCGTCTTGAGCGCCACGTCGGCCGAGAGCATCAGCTCGACGTGACGCCCGGCGACCAGCTCCGAGTAGGCGACGCCCCGGGCCGGATCGCCGGCCGAACGGACCACCCCGGCCTCGACCTGCAGCGCATCGGCCGGCACGCCGAGCCGCGCGGCAGCCTGCTCGAGCAGCCAGGCCCGGGCCTGGGCGGCTGCGTTGCGCAAGGGCGCTGCGTGGATCTGGATCGAGGCGCTGGCGATCGTCGCGCCCTGGTTGGGCGCGCGCGTCGTGTCGCCCAGCACCATCTCGACGCTGTCGAAGGCCACGTCGAGCTCGTCGGCCGCGATCTGGGCCAGCGCAGTGCGGATGCCGGTGCCGAGGTCGACGTGGCCGTTCAACGCGGTGACGCTGCCGTCGTCCCAGACCGCGAGCAGGATCTCGGGGCCTTCGGCCGGGTTGCCGGGGATGGCCGGCGGCTGGCCGGGCGCGGGCGGAGGCGGCGGCGGCGGATCGCGCAGCACCAGCAGCACGCCGCTCGCGTTGCGGAAGTCGGCGCGGGTCAGCGCGCTCGCGGCCCGTCGGGTCATGGCCGGGCCTCCGCGGCCATCCGCTCGGCCGCCAGCCGCACCGCCTCGAGGATCTCGAGGTGGGTGCCGCAGCGGCACAGATTGTGCGACAGCGCGTCGCGCACCTGCGCCTCGGTGGGCCGGGGCTGGCGCGAAAGGAGCGCCACGGTGCTCATGATCATCCCGTTCAGGCAGTAACCGCACTGGGCGGCCTGGGCATCGACGAAGGCCTGCTGGACCGGGTGCATTGCCTCGCGGCTGCCCAGCCCTTCGAGGGTGACGACGCTGCGCCCCGCGACCGCGCCCACCGGGATCACGCAGGCGCGTGCCGCCTTGCCGTCGAGGAGCACCGTGCAGGCGCCGCACTGCCCGAGCCCGCAGCCGTACTTCGGTCCGTTCAGGGCGAGGTCGTTGCGCAGCACGCCGAGCAGCGGCGCGTCGGCCGGCACCCGGAGACGGCGCCGCCGGCCGTTGACGGTGAACTCGAGCGGGTCGCCCTCGGGCTGCATCGCTAGACCGACAGGTAGGCCCGGCGGACCTCCTCGTTCTCGGCGAGCTCCTGCATCGCGGCCCGGTAGCGGATCTGCCCCTTCTCCAGCACGTAGGCGCGATCGGACACCAGCTCGGCGAAGTGCATGTTCTGTTCCGAGAGCAGGATGCTGACGCCCTGCGCCTTGAGCTCCAGGATCATCTGCGCCATCTGCTCCACGATGACCGGCGCCACGCCTTCCGAGGGCTCGTCGAGCAGCACCAGGTAGGGGTTGCCCATCAGCGTGCGCGCGACCGTGAGCATCTGCTGCTCGCCGCCGCTCATGCGGCCGCCCGGGCGGTCCGGCATCTCGCCCAGGTTCGGGAACAGGCGGAAGAGTCTTTCGGGCGTCCACGACGGCGCCTGCGCCCCGTCGGGCCAGTTGCGCGGCGGCTGGCGTCCGACCTCGAGATTCTCGCTGACGGTCAGGTCGGTGAAGATCCGGCGGTCCTCCGGCACGAAGCCGAGCCCCGACGAGGCGACCTGGTGCGGCTCGCTGGCCGAGATGTCGCGCCCCATGAAGCGCAGGCGCCCGCGCCGTCGCGGCACCATGCCCATGATGGCCTTCAGCGTGGTGGACTTGCCCGCGCCGTTGCGGCCCATCAGCGCCACGACCTCGCCGCGCCTCACCTCAAGCGACACGTCGAAGAGGATCTGCGCGGCGCCGTACCAGGCGGACAGTGCCTCGACCTCGAGCAGCGGCGCGGCCGCGACGCCAGCCTGCGGGGAGAGCTGCGCGTTCATTGCAGCGCCTCTCCCAGGTCGGCGGCGCGTTGCGCGCCCGCGCGCTTCTTCTCGAAGGTCTTGCCCGAGCCGAAGTACACCTCCTGGACCTTGGGATCGTCCCGGATCTCCGCCGGCCGCCCCTCGGCGATCAGCCGGCCGCGGGCCAGCACGATCATCCGGTCCGCATAGGCGAAGACCACGTCCATGCTGTGCTCGGTGAAGAGCACCGCCATGTTCCGCTCCACCACCAGCCGCTTGGTCAGCGCCATCAGCTCGTTGCGCTCCTTGGGCGCCATGCCGGCGGTCGGCTCGTCCATCAGCAGCAGCTTCGGCGAGTTGGCCATCGCGATCGCAAGCTCCACGCGCTTGACGTCGCCATAGGCGAGCACGCTGCAGGGCCGGTCGGCCTGCGCGGCCATCCCGACCTGGTCGAGCAGCTCGATGGCCTCGGCGCGCCGGTGACTGGCCGCGCGCGACCACATCGACCAGAGCCGCGCGTCGGCCGACAGCAGCGCCATCTGCACGTTCTCGACCGCGGTCAGCGAGGAGAAGGTCTCGGCGATCTGGAAGGTGCGGCCGACGCCCAGCCGCCAGATCTCGCGCGGCCTCATGCCGATCAGCTCGGTGCCTTCGAGCCGGATCGAGCCCGAGTCGGCGCGCAGCTGCCCGTTGACCATGTTGAAGGTGGTCGACTTGCCCGCGCCGTTGGGGCCGATCAGCGCGAGCAGCTCGCCGCGGGCGAGCTCGAAGTCGATGCCGTCGACCGCGCGCACGCCGCCGAAGGACTTCCCCAGGCCGGTGACTTTCAGCAGACTCGTCGTCATCGGCTCAGGCCTCCGCGCCCTGGCGGCGCGCCAGCAGCTGCTTCGCGAAGCCGGCGATGCCCTGCGGGAACAGCAGCACCAGCAGCAGGATGATCGCGCCCAGCATCGCCCGCCAGTAGTCGGTGCTGCGCGCCACCGTGTCGTGCAGCCAGGTGAAGGTGACCGCGCCGACGATCGGCCCGGAGAGCGTCTGCAGCCCGCCCAGCAGCACCATGACCAGGCCGTCGATCGACTTGGCCACGTGCAGGCCCTCCGGCGAGATGCTGCCCTTGGAGAAGGCGAACAGCGCGCCGGCGAGCCCCGCGAACAGCCCGGCGACCACGAAGGCGATCCACTGCACCCGCTTGACGTCGATGCCGATGGCGTCGGCGCGGGTCGGCGAATCGCGGCCGGCGCGCATCGCGTAGCCGAAGGGCGAGAACAGCATCCGGCGCAGCAGCAGCACGCCCAGCACCACCAGCGCCAGCGTCAGGTAGTAGTAGTTGATCTTGTCGGACAGCCACGGTGCCGGCCACACCCCGGTCAGGCCGTTGCTGCCGCCGGTGAAGTCGTCCCACTGGTAGACGATCGCCCAGGCGATCTGCGCGAAGGCCAGCGTGAGCATGGCCAGGTAGACGCCCGACAGCCGCACGCTGAACCAGCCGAACACCAGGGCGCCCAGCGCCGCCACCAGCGGCGCGAGCAGCAGCGTGATCTCCATCGGGACGCCCAGCCAGCGCACCAGCAGCGCGGCCCCGTAGGCGCCCAGGCCGAAGTAGGCGGCGTGACCGAAGGAGTGCAGCCCGGCGGGACCCATGATGAAGTGCAGGCTGGTCGCGAACAGCACGGCCACCAGCAGGTCGATGGCCAGCACGGTCAGGTAGGGCGAGGCCTTGGTGAGCAGCGGGAACACGACGAGCCCGGCCAGCACCGCGAGGCTCGCGTAGAGGAAGGGCCGGCCCGCGGCGCGCAGCGGTGCTTCGATGGATCCGGCGTGCCGGCTCGCGCCCTGCGGTTTCCCGAGCAGGCCCCAGGGCCGCCAGACGAGCACCACCGCCATGACCAGGAACTCGACGACCAGCGTGAGCTTGGAGAAGGAGATCTTCAGGCCGAAGAGGTCCACCACGCCCAGCCAGATGCAGATCGCCTTCAGCTCGGCGATGATCAGCGCGGCCACGTAGGCGCCCGGAATCGAGCCCATGCCGCCGACCACCACCACCACGAAGGCGGCACCGATCGTGTGCAGGTCCATTTCCAGGTTGGCCGGCTCGCGCGGCAGCTGCAGCGCGCCGCCGAGGCCGGCCAGCAACGCGCCGAGCGCGAACACCGCGGTGAACAGCCAGGCCTGGTTCACGCCCAGCGCGCCGACCATCTCGCGATCCTGCGTGGCGGCGCGCACCAGCGTGCCCCAGCGGGTCTTCGTGAGCAGCAGCCACAGCAGGCCGAGCACCACCGGCCCGACCACGATCAGGAACAGGTCGTACTCGGGGAACTGCCGGCCCAGGATGGTGACCGATCCGGCCAGCCCGGGCGCGCGCGGCCCGAGGAGCTCTTCCGGGCCCCACAGCCACAGCACCGCGTCCTTGACCACCAGCACCAGCGCGAAGGTGGCAAGCAGCTGGAACAGTTCCGGCGCGCGATAGATCCGGCGCAGCAGCAGGATCTCGACGATCGCGCCGAGCAGCCCCACCGCCAGCGCCGAGAGCAGCAGCGCCGGCCAGAATCCGAGGCCGGCGCCCAGCCGCTCGACCAGCGACCACGCGATGTAGACGCCGACCATGTAGAAGGAGCCGTGCGCGAAGTTGACGATGCGCGTGACGCCGAAGATCAGCGACAGGCCGGCGGCGACCAGGAACAGCGAGGACGCGCCGGCCAGCCCGTTCAGCAGCTGGACGATGAAGCCCGAGAAGCTCATCAGTCGGCCGGACGCAGCTTCTTGACGACCTCATCGGACGGCAGGACCTTCGCGCCGTCGACGTAGCGGTAGTCGACCATCACGCCCTTTCCGCCCTCGTTCTTCGTGCGGCCCACGTAGCCGCCCATCGTGGACTGGTGGTCCTGCGGACGGTAGGTGATCTTGCCGAAGGGCGTGTCGACCTCGAGCCCGCGGAAGGCGGCGATCATCTTCTCGGTGTCGGGGGAGCCCGCCTTCTTCAGGCCGGCGGCTAGCGACATGATCGAGCTGTAGCCGACGATGGTGCCCAGGCGCGGATAGTCGTTGAACTTCTTCTGGTAGGCGGCCAGGAAGGCCTTGTGCTCGGGCGTGTCGATGCCGTACCACGGGTAGCCGGTGACCAGCCAGCCGTTGGGCGATTCGTCCTTCAGAGGATCGAGGTACTCGGGCTCGCCGGTGAGCAGGCTGACCACCTCGCGGTCCTTGAACAGGCCGCGGGTGTTGCCCTCGCGCACGAACTTCGACAGGTCGGCGCCGAACAGCACGTTGAAGATCGCGTCGGGCTTGGAGTCGGCCAGCGCCTGGACCACGCTGCCGGCGTCGACCTTGCCCAGCGGCGGCGCCTGCTCGGTCACGAACTCGATGTCGGGCTGAGCGGCCTTCATCAGCTCCTTGAAGGTCGCGGCGGCCGACTGGCCGTACTCGTAGTTCGGGTAGACCAGCGCCCAGCGCTTCTTCTTCATCGCCGCGGCATCGGGCACCAGCATCGCGACCTGCATGTAGGTCGACGGACGCAGGCGGAAGGTGTAGCGATTGCCGTTCTGCCAGGTGATCTTGTCGGTCAGCGGCTCGGCCGCCAGGAAGAAGACCTTCTTCTGCTTGGCGAAGTCGGTGAGCGCGAGGCCGATGTGCGAAAGGAAGGTGCCGGTGAGCAGGTCCACCCGCTCGCGCGAAACCAGCTCCTCGGCAGCGCGCACCGCGTCGCCCGGATTCGCGTTGTCGTCGCGGATCACCAGCTCGACCTGCTTGCCGCCGATGCCGCCGGCCGCGTTGATCTGCTCGACCGCCAGCTCCATGCCCTTGCGGTAGGGCTCGAGGAAGGCGGGCTGCGCCTTGTAGCTGTTGACCTCGCCGATCTTGATGACCCCCTGCGCGCCGGCCGGCGCGGCAAGGGTGGTGGCCAGCGCGGCGATCGCCGCCGCGAGCATCCGTTTCGTGTGCATGGTCCTGCTCTCCCTGGTTGTATTCGAAAGTCCGGTTCCGGCGGGCGCGCTTCAGCGCAGGCCGTCGGTGCCCTGGATCTCGCTCGCCTGCAGCCCGCCGATCCTGGGCAGCGGCCGGCCGCCGTCGGTGACCGCGACGGCCACCACGATTTCGCTCGCGCGCGGGGCATCGCCCACGCGCGCCTCGATCGCGTCGAAGTGGCTCCTCACGTAGGCGGCGTCCTTGTGCCCGAGCGGCACGTCGATCGCGGTGCCCATGCCGCCGCGCTTCTTGGCCGAGGGCACCAGCGCCGCGCCCTTCTCGACCGCCTTGCGAAGCGGCGCGCCGAGCTTCGGATGCAGGATCGCCGCGGCGTGCTCGAGCTCGCCGGCCTCGCCGACGATCGCCGCCTTTCCGTAGCTGTGCGCCTGCCCCGGCTCGATGCCCAGGGCCTTGACGCACTTCTCGCCCAGCAAGCCGCCGAGCTCCTCGCCGATCGCGATCAGCTCGTCGAGGTTCTCGACGTAGCGGCCGGCGCAGGGGTTCTCGATCACCGCGATCGCCACGGCCCTGCGTACCGGCGGCTCGACCGCCCTGTCCATCTCGATGCGCGTCTCGTCGACCTGCACGACGAGCTTCCTGATCCTTGCCGACATTGCCTGCCTCTCCTCGTCAGATTCCCTGGCACCGCGTTTCTCGGTGGCGCCAGCGCTGCAATCCCCGCAACGCTAGCGTTGGCCGTCCCACTTTGCGATCTCGGACGCCTTCAGTCCGCCCACTCGCGCGTGCACCCGCGCGCCGGTGCTCATGACCAGCACCAGCGCCAGCTCGTCGGGCAGCGGCGCGCCGGGCACCCGCACCTCGATGGCGTCGAAGTGACTGCGCACGTAGGACGCGTTGATGTGCGTGAGCGGCACGTCGAGCGTGGCGCCGGGCGGGGCGACCTTCTTCGTGGAGGGCACGATCGCGAGCGCGTTGCCGGGCTGCCCGCCTGCCTCGCCGCCCTTGCCCTGCGCGTAGGCGGCGGCGTTGCCCTTCCAGCCGAGCAGCTCGCGCATCGCGTAGCCGCCGGGGACGTGCCACAAGGCGCCGTGCTCGATCTCGCCGTCGGCGCCCACGATCGCGCCCTTGCCGTAGCTCTCGATCCGCTCCACCGGCTCGCCCATCGCCTCGAGCAAGCGATGAGCCATCTGCACGCCCACCGGCTGCAGCGCGTCCATCATCGGCAGGATGTCGGGCTCGTAGCGCCCGGCGAACGGGTTGCGCAGCACCGCGACGATCGCGCCGCGCCGTTGCGGGCGCGCCGGAGGCGGCCCGAATTCGTGGAAGATCTCTTCCACCTGCGTGAACACCCGACGGATCTCGATCATTCCCGACTCGCTCATTGCCCCGTTCCGCTTCTCGCTGCCGATTTTCACCGCGCGCTCAGGCGCACTCAAGCGGGATTCTGCCTGCCGGCGCCGCTGCGGCCGGCGTCCCGACGCCCGCGGCCCTGCCCTGGCAGACCAGGACGGCAAGGTCCAGAAGCCCTCGATCATGCAACTTGCGTGCCTGCAGGGCGCCGCGCTCGAGCGCGCGCGTCACCCGGTGCGGGGCGAGCGCCGGCACGTCCACCACGACGGGCAGCTCGCCCAGGTCGGTATCGTCGCGCAGCTCGCAGGCCGGGCGGCGGACGATGCCCGGATCGTCGACGTCGACCGCGTTGGCGACGATCGTGGCGGCCGCGTCGGCCTGCGCGGCCGTGCGCGCCAGCACGGTCACGCTGTCGGCGATGCCCAGCGAGAAGCTGCGCCCGCGCCAGCCGCTGGTGGCGATCCCGCGCACCGGCATGGCCGAATCGATCTCGAACCTTCCGTCGAGCACCAGACCCGGGCAATCGCCGGCGTGGCCGCCCGCAACCGGGGCGAAGCGCGCCAGGTCGGCGAACAGGCCGACCCGGACCGAGGCCCCCTCGGCCAGGTGCAGCGCGATGTCGCCGCCGTTGTTGACCCAGGCGCGCGAGATGCCGGGGCGCCGGTAGGCCGCGACGATCTCGTCCGCCACGGCGCCGGCCACCGCGGCCATCGGCGTGATGTATTCGCTGCTGAGCGGCAGGCAGGCGCGCCACATCCGCTGCGCGACCGGCCCGGCCAGCGGGCAATCCGCGCGCGGCTGCGCCGCGACGGAAGCCGCGCGATGGCCGCCCAGCCGGGGCCGGCCGATCGGCGCGCGCAGCAGACCCAGCTCGCCGACGAGCTCGCCGAGCACCGTGGCGAATCGCGCCCAGGCGCCCTCATGGGCGGCGGCCACCGCGGACGGCGTCCCCTCGGCGCCGATCACCAGGTCGATCGGACCGTGCGCGAAATGCCAGCGATTGCCGGGCAGCGGCGCGCGTTGCGCGGTCATCGGCAGCTCACGGTCATCGGCCGTCTCCGGTCATCGCCCTTCCCTCAGCCCAGCATCGGCGCATGGCCGATCGGCCAGGGGTTGGACGCATCGGCTGCGTGCCAGCGGCGGGCGGTCGGCGCCCCTTCGTCGTGCCAGGCGCCGGTGCGCAGCGCCTGCTCGAGCGAGCGCACCTGCTCGACATGGCCGCCCAGCGCCGCGAAGTCGTCGGCGCGCATCGTGAACTCGATGGGCGCGACGATCGCGGGGGTGGGCACGGTGCCAAAGGCGTTTTCGGGCATCCGCATCACGTCGACCATCACCGTGATGCCGCCGCCCGGCCAGACGTAGGCCGGCGCGCCGCCGCAGGTCACGTTGACCAGGCTCTGCTTGATCGTGCGGGTCAGCAGCACCGGGTTCTCGGTGACGCCGGCGCGCAGGCTGCCACCCGCGCCCCCCAGAAACAGGACCGACGTCAGCGAGGGCTCGCAGTTCTCGCCGATGCGCTCGACGATGCGGCGAACGGCCTCGGGCATTTCGGCCTCGCGCGGCGCGAGCGACGCGTCGAGCTCGTACCAGGCCGAATGCTCGCCGGTGGTGGAGACCATCAGCAGGCGCTGGCCCGGCCAGGCGAGTTTCGGGTCCCAGCCCTCGACGATGCTCATCGGATCGGCGATGTCGGTGCCGCCCCAGCCGGTGCCGGGATTGGCGACCTGGAAGTAGCGGCCCGGCGTGGACTTGCGGCCGCGGATCTTCAGGCCCGAAGGCCGCATGTCCAGGCAGCGCCCGGCCTGGTGCTCGGTGAGCACGCCGGTGATGTGGTCGTCGACCACCACGACCTCGTCGACCCGCCCGAAGAACTGCTTGGCGAAGATGCCGATCGTGGCCGAGCCGCAGCCGACCCGCATCCGCTGCTCCTCGACGCCGTTGACCACCGGCGGCCGGCCCGCCTGCACCAGCAGCTGCGCGCCGCCGTCGATCGTGAGCTCGACCGGCTGACGGTTGCCGAGCGACTGCATCATCTCGACGGTGACCCGGCCTTCCTTCTTGCTGCCGCCGGTCAGGTGGTGCACGCCCCCCAGCGAGAGCATCTGCGAACCGTACTCGGCGGTGGTGACGTGGCCGACCACCTCGCCGCGGCAGCGCACGTTCGCCTGCTCGGGCCCGAGGTAGCGGTCGGTGTCGATCTTCACCTTCAGGCTGCAGTAGCTGAAGATGCCCTCGGTGACGACGGTGACCATGTCCACGCCGTCGGCCTGGGAGGCCACGATGAAGGGCGCCGGCTTGTAGTCGGGATAGGTGGTCGACGAGCCGATGCCGGTCACGAAGACCTCGTTGGCGTGCAGCAGGTCGCCGTCCCAGTCGGGCGAATCGGTCGAGTCGGGCGCGATGTCGCGGGCATCCGGCGCGGCATCGCCCGCGGCCGGCGATGCGCCGCCGGCGTACCCGGATGCGGCCCCGGCGGGAAGCGCGGGCCGGCCGGCGAAGCGGACAAGCTTCGGGTGCGCCTGCTGCACGGTGCGCCTGAGCATCACGACCGGGTCGACGCGCACCAGCGTGCCGCCCGAATTCGCGTAGCGGTCGCAGGCGCCGACCCGCCCCTCGGCGATCTGGCACAGCACCGGGCAGGCATTGCACTCGATCTTGCCGGCGGCCATGCGCTCGTTGCGCGGCCTCGACTTCTCGAGGACCTGCGGAATCGGCTCGACCTCGGGCAAGCCGTCGGTCTTCGTGTGCTCGGTCATCGCCTTCGGATCCTTCCGCCCCTGTTGCGCCTGCCGCCGGGTTTTATGTAGGATTCACTTAACGTTGATGTTGTGAACGCTACATCGGCGGAAAGTTAAACACGAAAGCCCGAGCGCGCGCAACGGCTTTTTCGAACCCCCGCCCGGGCCCCGAGAGCGACGGCCCGCGGCACGATGGAGCCGCCCCGATGGCCGCCTTCGACGAGGAACGCGTGCTCAGCGTCCACCACTGGACCGACCGCCTGTTCACCTTCACCACCACCCGCAGCCAGTCGCTGCGCTTCCGCAACGGGCACTTCACGATGATCGGCCTGCGGGTGGACGGCAAGCCGCTGCTGCGCGCCTACAGCATCGTGAGCCCGAACTACGAGGACCACCTCGAGTTCCTAAGCATCAAGGTGCCCGACGGCCCGCTGACCTCGCGGCTGCAGCACATCCAGCCCGGCGACTCGGTCATCGTCGGCCACAAGCCCACCGGCACCCTGGTCATCGACTACCTGCTGCCCGGCAAGCGGCTCTACCTGCTTTCGACCGGCACCGGGCTGGCGCCCTTCATGAGCATCATCCGCGACCCGGACACCTACGAGAAGTTCGACACGGTGATCCTGGTGCACGGCGTTCGCCAGGTCGACGAGCTGGCCTATCACGACATGCTGGTCGAGCAGCTGCCGCACCACGAGTTCATCGGCGAGATGGTCTCGAGCAAGCTGCGCTACTACCCCACGGTCACCCGCGAGCAGTACCAGCGCATGGGGCGCATCACCGAGCTGATCGAGTCCGGCAAGCTGTTCCAGGACCTCGGCGTGCCGCCGCTGGATCCGGCCGACGACCGGGTGATGATCTGCGGCAGCCCCGGCATGCTGCGCGACCTGAAGCAGATGCTCGAGGCGCGCGGCTTCAAGGAGGGCAACACCTCCACGCCGGGCGACTTCGTCATCGAACGGGCCTTCGCCGAGCAGTAGCCATGGCCAGGGCGGCCACCTTGCCGAAGAAGCGCGCCGCCGCCAGCGGCGCGCAGCGTCCGCGCAGCCGCGAGCTGGCCGCCCAGGCCACCCGCGAGAACCTCCTGCGCGCCGCGATCAAGGTGTTCGCGCGCAACGGCTTCGCCGGCGGCCGGATCGAGCAGATCTCCAAGGCTGCGCGCTCCTACGACCGGATGATCTACTACTACTTCGGCAGCAAGGAAGGGCTGTTCATCGCGGTGATCGAAGAGATCTACCGGCGATTCAACGAGGCGGAGTCCGAGCTCGCGCTCGATCTCGAGGCGCCGACCGAGTCGCTGGTGGCGATCGTCCGGTTCATCTGGTCCTACTACAACCGGCACCCCGAGTTCATCACGCTGCTGAACTCGGAGAACCTGCACCGGGGCAAGCACATCTCCAAGTCCCGGCGGCCGGGCGAGTATTCGTCGCCTGCGCTGTCGCTGCTCGAGCGGGTCCTGCACAGCGGCGCCCGGCAGGGCGTGTTCCGCGGCGAGCTGCGCGCGCGCGACGTCTACCTGCTGATCGCCTCGCTGGGCTACTTCTACCTGTCCAACCGGCACACGCTGTCCACCTTCCTCGGCGAGGACCTCGAGGCGCCCGAGGCGCTCGAGCACTGGGAGCGATTCGTGATCGACTCGGTCCTGCGCGTGGTCGCCGCCGGGCAGCCGCCCCCTCCCCTGGCCTCCAGCACCCGATCGCACAACCGAAGCGGAGATTGACCATGGCAGAAGCTGCAAGCACCGGCAAGTCCGGCAAGGTCGTCATCAGGAACGTCGGCCTGATGCTGTCCGGCGACATCGACCGCCCGATCCTCGATGCCGACACCATCGTGGTGAACGACGGGATCATCGTCGCGGTGGGGCGCGAGGCCGACTGCGACACCGCGCAGCCCGACACGCTCATCGACGCCCGCGGCACCTGCGTCTGCCCGGGCCTGATCGACAGCCACGTGCACCCGGTGTTCGGCGACTGGACGCCGCGCCAGGGCCAGATCGGCTGGATCGACTCGACGATGAACGGCGGCGTGACCACGATGATCTCGGCCGGCGAAGTCCACCTGCCCGGCCGTCCCAAGGACATCGTGGGACTGAAGGCGCTAGCGATCACCGCCCAGCGGGCCTTCGACAACTTCCGCCCCGGCGGGGTCAAGGTGCTGGCCGGCGCGCCCGTCATCGAGAAAGGCATGACCGAGCAGGACTTCAAGGACATGGCCGACGCCGGGGTGAAGCTGCTCGGCGAGGTCGGGCTGGGCTCGGTCAAGGCGGGCGACGAGGCGAAGCAGATGGTCGCCTGGGCGCGCAAGCACGGCATCCAGAGCACGATCCACACCGGTGGCCCCTCGATCCCGGGCTCGGGCCTGATCGACAAGGACGTGGTGCTCGAGGCCGACGCCGACGTGATCGGCCACATCAACGGCGGCCACACCTCGCTGCCCGAGGCGCACGTCTGCGAGCTCTGCGAGAAGTCCTCGCGGGCCATCGAGATCGTTCACAACGGCAACGAGAAGGTCGCGATCGCCGCGGCGCAGATGGCGCTGCAGCTCAAGTGCCCGCACCGGGTGATCCTGGGCACCGACGGCCCGGCCGGCTCGGGCGTGCAGCCGCTGGGCATCCTGCGGATGGTGGCGCTGCTCTCCAGCATGGCCGGCATCCCGGCCGAGCTCGTGTTCTGTTTCGCCACCGGGAACACCGCGCGCATCCGCGACCTGAACTGCGGGCTGATCGAACCCGGCCGGGCGGCGGACTTCGTGTTCATGGACCGCGCCCAGCACACCGCCGGAAGGACCCTGCTCGAGAGCGTGCAGCTCGGGGACATCCCGGGGGTGGGCATGGTGATGATCGACGGAATCGTGCGCTGCGGCCGCAGCCGGAACACGCCGCCTGCCACCGAGGTGCCGGTCGTGATGGCGCCCGCGCACTGATCCGCCGCCCCGGCCCGCCGCCCCGGCCCGCCGCCGGTTCCGGCCTTGCCGGGCCGGCGCGGGGACAGGGAGTAAAATCCGCGCCATTCCACGCCTCCAACCATTGCCTGCGCCATGACCCACGTCGTCCTCGATTCCTGCATCCGGTGCAAGTACACCGATTGCGTCGATGTCTGCCCGGTCGACTGCTTCCGAGAAGGGCCGAACATGCTCGTGATCGACCCCGACGAGTGCATCGACTGCGCGGTCT
>MEEC01000029.1 GCA_001724315.1 Lautropia sp. SCN 70-15
GCGCCCCGGTGCGGCGGTTCGAGGGCGCGCCGGTTCAGCGCGGTGCGTTCCGGGTGATCGGCACCCCGGTGCTCTCGATCCAGCCCATCCGGTTGGCGAACAGGATCAGCAGGAACAGCGCGATCGAGAATCCCACCCGAAAGCCGAGCGCGCGCGCGGTGTTGCGGGTTCGGCCGCGGTCACGGATCAGGAAGAACATCGCCGAGGCGAGGCTTCCGATGATCAGGATGAATGCAACGACGATGATCCACTTCAAGGGATTCTCCGGCGGGGCGGCGCAACGAGGCGAGGCCCGGATTGTAGTGCGCCGGGCCGGCCGGTGCGCGTGGTGAGGAAGCTCGTTCGCAGCGTCGCGCCGACCGTGGCCGCCATGGCAGTGGTGGCGCTCACCCTGTCGCTGGGCAACTGGCAGACGCGGCGCGCGCAGGAGAAGCTGCAACTGCAGCAGCAGCGGGAGGCGGCAGACCGGTCGGCGCCGGCTCGGGTCCCGCCGGTGCTGCTGGCGGACGCCGACGTTCAGGCGCTGGAAGGAAGGCGGGCCAGCGTGACCGGCGAGCTGCTGGCCGATCGGAGCGTCTACATCGACAACCGGACCCACGAGGGCATTGCCGGCTTCCACCTGGTCACTCCGATTAAAATAGCGGGTTTGGGTGGACAGGGGGCGCGGGCGGTGCACCTGCTGGTCTTGCGCGGCTGGGTTGCGCGCGATCCGCGCGAGCGGACGCGCCTGCCGGTCGTGCCGGCTCCCGCGGGGCCGGTCACGGTGACCGGCATCGCGCAGCGCGAACTGGCCCAGGCGCTGGAGCTCGCGGCTTCGGCGCCGCCGGGGCCCGATCAGCGAATCTGGCAGAACCTGACCGTGGAGGGCTATCGCCGCTGGTCGGGGCTGGACCTGCAGCCCATGCTGATCAGGCAGACCGAGCCGGCGCGCGGTCCCGAGGGGGACTTCGACGACGGCCTGGTGAGGGACTGGCCTCGACCTGGCCTCGATGTCGATAAGCATCGGGGATACGCCTTCCAGTGGTATGCGCTGGCGGCCGCGACCGCCGCGCTTTGGATCTGGTTCGTCGTGTGGCGGCCGCTGCGGCGGCGCGCCGGAGCGGCGGGCCGCGGAAACTGAATCGAGAATGAGCGCTTCCATCGTGTCCGACAGCCTCTCGCCGGAAGAACTCCGGCAGCGCACCCGCCGCGGGCGGCTGAAGATGCTGGCCATCCTGCTGGTCTGCGCGGCGCCGGTCATCGCGTCGTACTTCACCTACTACGTGATCCGGCCCGAGGGGCGGACCAACTACGGCACCCTGCTGCAGCCGCTGCCGGACGTGACCGGGCTGTCCGGCGCGGGCCTCGATGGCGCGCCGGCAGGGCTGAAGCAGCTGGGCGGCAAGTGGCTGCTCCTCACCGGCGCCGGCGCCAGCTGCGACGCAGCCTGCGAGCACCGGCTCTACCTGCTCAGGCAGCTTCGGCTCACCACCGGCAAGGATCGCGACCGGGTCGAGCGGGCCTGGATCGTGGGGCCGGGCACCGACGTGCCGGCCCGCCTGCTGGCCGAGCACGAGGGCCTGGTGGTGATCCGCGCACAGGCCGGGGCGATGGCCGCGGCCGGCTTCCCGTCCGAGGGCGCCGACGCGCCCGAGTCGCACATCTGGATCGTGGATCCGCTGGGCAACCTGGTGATGCGCTACCCGGTCGACCCCGACCCGAGCCGGATGAAGAAGGACCTTCTCAAATTGCTGAAAGCCTCGAGGATCGGCTGACATGTCGCAGAGTTTCCCGTCTCCGGCGCCGATCCCCAGTCGCTCGCCGCTCTGGTTCCGCCGGCTGATCGGCTTCACGGTCATCCTCACCCTGTGCCTGATCATGCTGGGCGCTTACGTGAGGCTCACCGACGCCGGCCTGGGCTGTCCCGACTGGCCCGGCTGCTACGGCAAGCTGTTCCCCACCCAGGCCAAGGAGCAGATCGCACAGGCGGTCGCCGACCAGGGCGGCGAGCACGGTCCGGTATCCATGGGCAAGGCCTGGCGCGAGATGGTCCACCGCTACATCGCGAAGATCCTCGGGCTGCTGATCATCGCGATCGCGATCGTGGCCTGGCGCAAGCGCGAACAACTCGGACAGTCCCCGGCATTGCCGATCTGGCTGGTCGGCGTGGTGATCCTGCAGGGGCTGTTCGGGATGTGGACGGTCACCCTGCTGCTCAAGCCGGCGATCGTGACCGGTCACCTGCTGGGCGGGCTGATCACCTTCTCGCTGCTGCTCTGGCTCTGGCTCAGGCAGTTGCCGCAACCGCGCTACGTCGACGCGGAGCCGGTCGCGTCGCTCGCGGGACCGGCCCTGCTCGGGCTGGTGGCGGCGGCCGTGCAGATCTTCCTCGGCGGCTGGACCAGCACCAACTACGCGGCGCTGGCCTGCACCGACCTGCCCACCTGCCAGGGCGCCTGGTGGCCCGACGCGAACTTCGCCGACGCCTTCCACATCTTCCGCGAGCTGGGCAAGACCGGCGACGGCGAGAACCTGCCGATGCAGGCGCTCACCGCGATCCATCTGATGCACCGGATCGGCGCGGTCGTGGTGCTGGGGGTGGTAGGCTGGCTGGGCCTGCGGGTGATGCGCACCGAGGGCCTGCAAGGCCTCGGCGCTGCGATCCTCGCGGTGCTGGCCTTACAGTGGGCGCTGGGCCTCTCGAACGTCTACTGGAGCCTGCCGCTGCCGGTGGCCGTGGCGCACAACGGCGGCGCCGCGCTGCTGCTGGCGCTGCTCGTGGTGCTAAACTTCCGCGCTCGCCGCGCACGTCTTCAGATCTGAGCGCATGCAAGCTACCCGCCTCGATTCCCCTGCTCCGGGCTGGCGTCATGTCGCTGCCCAGTACCTCGCGCTGACCAAGCCGAGGATCGTCATGCTGGCCGCGTTCTGCGCGCTCATCGGCATGCTGCTCGCGTCCGACGGCTGGGTGCCGCCGGTCACCATGCTGGCCGGGCTCGCCGGCATTTCGCTGCTGGCGGCGGCCGGCTTCGCCTTCAACTGCCTGATCGAGCGGGGCATCGATTCGCGGATGGCCCGCACCCGCGCGCGCCCGCTCGCGCGCGGCGAGATCGGCGCGACCGGCACGATCGTGTTCGCCGGCCTGCTGGGCGGCGTCGGCGCCGGGTTGCTGTACGCCTTCGTGAACCCGCTCACGATGTGGCTCACGCTGGCCACCTTCGTGGGCTACGCGGTCGTCTACACCGTGCTGCTCAAGCCGGCCACGCCGCAGAACATCGTGATCGGCGGAGCCAGCGGCGCGATGCCGCCGGTGCTCGGCTGGGCCGCAGTCGCCAACGAGGTCACGGCCCAGGCGCTGGTCCTCTTCCTGATCATCTTTGTCTGGACGCCGCCGCACTTCTGGGCGCTGGCGCTCTATCGGGTCGAGGACTATCGCCGCTCCGGCCTGCCCATGCTGCCGGTCACGCACGGATCCGAGTTCACGCGGCTCAGCGTGTTCCTGTACACGCTGCTGCTGGTGGCCACCTCGCTGCTGCCCTTCCTGATCCGGATGAGCGGCTGGCTGTACCTGGCCTGCGCGCTGGCGCTCGGCGGCGTCTTCGTCGGCTACGCCTGGCGCCTGTGGCGCAATTATTCCGATGCGCTGGCCCGGCGGACCTTCGGCTACTCGATCTTCTACCTGGCGGCGCTGTTCGGCGCGCTGCTGGTGGATCACTACACGCGCTGAGCACGGCGTGCGCACGACGAACCGCCTTTCTTCGACGCTTCGCCCCGCCCCGCGGCGCGGCCTGCTCCGCGCGGCGGGCGCGCTGTCGGTCGTGGCCTTGCTCGGCGGTGGCCTGGCGGCCTGCGACCGGGGCGGGCCGAAGTTCCACAACACCGACGTCACCGGCTCGGGCATCGCGAAAGACGGGTTCACGCTGACCGACCACACCGGCGCCACGCGCACGCTGGCCGATTACCGCGGGAAGGTCGTGGTGATGTTCTTCGGCTTCACGCACTGCCCTGACGTCTGCCCGACCACGCTGGTCGAGACCGCCGAGGCGATGAAGCTGCTCGGGCCCAGGGCCGACAAGGTGCAGGTGCTGTTCGTGACGGTGGACCCGGAGCGCGACACGCCCGAGATGCTGGCCAAGTACGTGCCGGCCTTCGATTCGCGCTTCGTGGGCCTGTGGGGCGATCCCGAGACCATCGCCCGCGTGGCGAAGGACTTCAAGGTCTTCTACCAGAAGGGCCAGCAGTCCTCGACCGGGTCGTACTCGATCGACCACACGGCCGGCAGCTACATCTTCGACGAGGAAGGCCGGCTGCGCCTGTTCACCCGTTACGGCGTGGGCGCGCAGGCGCTGGCCGACGACATCGGGCAGCTGCTGGCCGACTAGGGTCGCGCGCGCCGTGGCATGGCCGCCAGGGCCGCCGCGAGCACGATCATCGCGCCGCCGGCCAGCGTGCGGGGCTCGAGCGCTTCCCCGCCCAGCCAGACCGACGACAGCGCCGCGAAAACGATCTCCGAGAGCATCACCAGCGCGGTGACCGAGGCGGGCAGGCGCGCGGCCGCGTGCTGAAGGGCCACGTTGCCGGCCAGCAGCGCCAGGGCCAGCGCTGCAGTGCCGGCGCTCCAGGCCGGCGCGGGCGCGGGCACGGCGGCGATCGCGCCCGAGGAGGCCAGCAGGGCGGCCAGCGGCAGCGCCACCGCGCCGCCGCCCACGAAGAGCGCCAGCGTGCGCGCCTCGTCGGAGGCGGCCGCGTTCCTGCGAAGCAGCACGTTGACCGTCGCGAAGGCGACCCCGCCCGAGAGTCCCAGCCAGTCGGCCAGGCTCGATGGCAGCGGCACGCCCATGCCCGGCTGGTACAGCACGATCGCCGCACCGGCCAGCGCCAGCGCGATCCGCCCGAGGATCGCGGCGGTGATCCGCTCGCCCAGCAGCCAGCGGGCCAGCAGCGCGGCCCAGACCGGCATCAGGTAGAACAGCAGGACGACCCGGACCACCTCGCCGATCATCACCCCCCAGTTGAAGGCCACGTTGGTGGCGCCTGAGGCGAGCACCAGCCAGGCCAGTCCGGGGCTCGCGACCAGCGCGCGCCAGGCCCCCGGGCGCCACAGCGTGATCAGCAGCGTGGCGAACGCGAAGGCGAAGCCGGTCGCCCAGAGGCTGTGCAGCCCGAGCGCGTTCAGTTGCCGGAAGGGCCACCAGGAAACGCCCCAGATGAAGGCGTTGAAGACGAGCAGAGCGACCGGCAAAAGAAATGCCGCCTCGGGTTTCCCGTTGGCGGCCAAGAGGAGGAGGAAAGGGGGTCGAGAAACGGGGGCGCCGAAGCGCCGCCCGAATCGCTTAGACGTACGAGGCGAGCTGGCCTTTCATCTTCTGAAGGGCCTTGGCCTCGATCTGGCGGATCCGCTCGGCCGACACGCCGAACTCGGCCGCCAGTTCGTGCAGGGTCAGCGTGCCGCCTTCGGCCTCGTCGCGCAGCCAGCGGGTCTCGATGATGCGCCGGCTTCGCGGGTCGAGCGCCTCGAGCGCGCGGGCCAGGCCTTCGCCCTGGAGCCGGTCGCGCTGGCGCGCCTCGAGCACCTGGGTCGGATCGGCCTGCGGCGCGGCCAGCCAGGCGCTCGGCGAGTACTGCTCCTCGCCGTCGTCGGCCTGCGCCTCGAGCGCCAGGTCCTGGCCCGACAGCCGGGTCTCCATCTCGACGACGTCCTTCTCGCGGACGTTCAGCTCGCGCGCGATCGCGTCGACCTCGCCGGCGCTCAGCGTGCCCGGGCCGGTCTTCATCGAGCGAAGGTTGAAGAACAGCTTGCGTTGGGCCTTGGTGGTGGCCACCTTCACCATGCGCCAGTTCTTGAGGATGTACTCGTGGATCTCGGCCTTGATCCAGTGAAGCGCGAAGGACACCAGCCGGACGCCGCGCTCGGGGTCGAAGCGCTTGACGGCCTTCATCAGGCCGATGTTGCCTTCCTGGATCAGGTCGGCGTGGGGCAGGCCATAGCCCAGGTACTGGCGGGCCACCGACACGACCAGTCTCAGGTGCGACAGCACCAGTTCGCGGGCCGCGTCCAGATCCTGGCGCTCGCGGAAATTCCGGGCGAGCTCGCTCTCGCGCTCGGCCGTCAGCATGGGCAGGCGGTTGACCGCCGAGATGTACGCATCCAGGTTTCCGACGGCAGGCAGCGCCAGCGTAAGGCTGGAAGCAGCGGCAGGCACGATTGCGGTCGAAGTGCGCTTGGACATTGGCGTATCTTTCTCCTGTCGCCCGGGATGCCGCCGATCATAAGTGACTGATCGGTCAGTTTCGGGCTTTTCATTAGATTAGCACTCTCCGGGCGAGAGTGCCAGACTCGGGGGTTCAGTCGATGCTCAAGCTCTACACCTACTTCCGCAGCTCGGCCGCGTTCCGGGTCAGGATCGCGCTGAACCTCAAGGGCCTGCCCTGGGAGCCGGAGGTGATCTGGTTGCCGGAGGGGGAGCATCGCGGGGAGCCTTACACCGACGTCAACCCACAGGCCCTGGTGCCGACGCTGGTCGACGGCTCGCTGAGGCTCAACCAGTCGCTGGCGATCATCGAGTACCTCGACGAGACCAAGCCGGGGCCGAAGCTGCTTCCGGCGGATCCCGCCGGGCGGGCGCGCGTCCGTTCGCTGTCGATGCTGGTGGCGGCCGAGATCCACCCGCTGAACAACCTGCGGGTGCTGAAGTACCTGAAGCGCGAGCTCGGGCAGGACGAGGCGCAGCTCGGCGTCTGGTACCGGCACTGGTGCGACGAGGGGCTGGCCGCCTTCGAGCGCCAGCTCGAGGACGGCGGCGCCGGCCGCTATTGCCACGGCGATGCGGTCACGATGGCCGACGTCTGCCTGGTGCCGCAGATCTTCAATGCCAGGCGCTACGAGACCAAAGTGGAGCGCTACCCGCGCACGATGAAGATCTTCGACGAGTGCATGCGCCTGGAGGCCTTCAAGCGTGCCGAACCCTCGGCGCAGCCCGAGGCCGCGCGGGCCGGCTGATTTCCGGCGACGAGCCGGGCGCGATCACGCAGTCGCGACCCCGCTCCTTGGCCAGGTAGACCCCCTCGTCGGCGATCGCCAGCAGCTCGTCGAAGCGCAGGTCGCCACGCTGCACCGCCAGCCCGATGCTCACCGAGAGCCGCAAGGGGCGCTGGTCGATGCTCAGCGCCAGCCGCGACAGCGTCGCGCGGATGCGCTCGGCGGCTCTCGTTGCGTCGTCCTCGTCGTCGACCGGCACGATCGCGCAGAACTCTTCGCCTCCGTAGCGGGCCAGCAGCGAGTCGGCGCGCATCGCCTTGCGAATCGCCTGGGCGGCCCGCCGCAGGACCAGGTCGCCGGCCCGATGGCCGTGCTCGTCGTTGATCCGCTTGAAGTGGTCCAGGTCGAGCATCATCACCGCGCTGCGCTGCCCTCGCGCCCTCAGGCGGGCCAGCATTCGCGGCGCTTCCTCGAGCAGGTGGCGGCGGCTGTGCACGCCGGTCAGCTCGTCGGTCTGGGCGCGGTCGAGCAGCCGGCGCGCCATCCGCTCGTTCAGCACGCCCAGCACGGCCAGCGCGGTGAGCAGCGGCGACAGCGCCCAGACCAGCGCGGCGGACCCGTGCAGCGGCGAGCCGGTGTACACGCCCAGTGGCGACGCGTGCGGGCCCGCTGCCAGGATCGTGGCGACGCGCGCCAGCGTCAGCAGGCCGAGCAGTGCGTGCAGCGCGGCGAAGGCGTTCCTGAAGCCTGCGCCCGTCCTGCCGCGCGCCCGCCACGCGTGGAAGGCCGCGAGGCCGTTGAGGGTGGCGTGCACGCTGGCGGCCACCACGAAGGGCGCCGGCGACGGCAGGAAGGCCGAGGCGGCCAGGTAGGCCGGCACCGAGGCGTAGAGCACTGCCGGAATCAGCCAGGCCGGCTGGCGGCCCCCGAACAAACGCAGGCTCGCCTGCAGCAGCAGCGCGGCCTGGCCCAGCGCGAACAGGCCCGCCAAGGGCACCGGGCCGCCCGCGTCCCGGCTCTCCAGCCAGAGGATGCCCGCCGACGCGGCGCCCATTGCCATCGACCAGCCGAACAGCCGGGTGGCGCCCCGCTCCTCGCCGCGGGTCGCGCGCGATCCGAGCACGATGAACGCGGCCAGCAGGCCGGCGACGGCGCCGGTGAAGAACAGCGTGGGAAGGGCGAGACTCAGGGGGCCTGTCATGCTCGGCAGCGGGGCGGGTGCGTATCGCGCGGGACGCGGGCTGGGCGGTCACTGCGAGGCTAGGCTGCGCACCATCTCGGGGCAGTCGGCCGGGAACCGGCGGTCGTTGCGGCCGACGAAAGGCGAGGCGGCCGTGAAGGGGTTCACGGGAGCGGGTCGCCCAGGGGGAAGTGGGGCGACGGCACGCCGCCGGGCCGCCGTTCGTCGGGCCGGGGCGTCCTTCGGGGCCCGGCAGGCTGCCGCCGGTCAGTCGAGCAGGGCGGAGGCGAACTCGTCGGCCGAGAAGCCTTGCAGGTCGTCGATGCCCTCGCCCACGCCGATGAAGCAGACAGGGATCGGCCGGTCGCGCCGGGTCCAGGCCAGCGCGGCCAGGGTACCGCCCTTGGCGGTGCCGTCGAGCTTGGTGACCACCAGGCCGGTGGCGCCGATCGCGTCGTCGAAGGCGCGCACCTGGGCGAGCATGTTCTGGCCGGTGTTGCCGTCCAGCACGATCAGGACTTCGTGCGGCGCATCGGGCATCGCCTTGCCGATCACCCGGTGGATCTTCTTCAGCTCGTCCATCAGGTGCAGCTGGGTGGGCAGGCGCCCCGCGGTGTCGATCATCACCACGCCCACGCCCCGCGCGCGGCCGGCATTCACCGCGTCGAAGGCCACCGCGGCCGGGTCGCCGCCCTGCTGCGAGATGACCTGCACGCCGTTGCGCGAGCCCCACTCGACCAGTTGCTCGCGGGCGGCCGCGCGAAAGGTGTCGCCGGCCGCCAGCAGCACCGACTTGCCCTCGCGCTGCAGATGCCGGGCCAGCTTGCCGATCGAGGTCGTCTTGCCGGCGCCGTTCACCCCCGCGATCATCATGACCAGCGGCTGGGCCGCGTCGATGTCGATCGGGCGCTCGAGCGGCCGCAGCAGGTCGGCGAGCAGGCTCCGCAGGGCCTTGCGCACGCCCTCGGCGTCCTCGATCCGCTCGCGGCGCACCTTCTGGCGCAGCGACTCGAGCAGGTATTGCGTGGTCTCGACGCCGGCATCGCTCATCAGCAGCGCGGTCTCGAGCTCCTCGTAGAGGGCCTCGTCGATCCTTGCGCCGGAGAACAGCCCCGCCAGGTTGCCGCGGGTCTTCGAGAGGCCCTGCTTGAGCCGGGCCATCCAGGAGGCGCGGGCCGGTGCGGGCTGCGGCTCGGCGGCGGGCGCCGGGGCCGGGGAAGGTTCCTGGGCGACCGCAGGTTCGGGCGTGACCGCAGCTTCGGGCGCGGCAACCGGCGCCGACCCGGCCACGGGCGCCGCCTCGGCAGGCGCCGGCGCGACCGTCTCCGGCTGCTCGACGGCCGACGGGCCATCCTCCGGAGTCGCGGGGACCCCGGAAGGCGGGACGGGTTTTTTTCGACGAAGGAATCCGAACATGGCTACACTCAGAGCCCCGGATTCTACCTGTGGACACGATGCCCCATCGGATCGCTCGCCCGCTCGTCGCCGTGGCGATGCTGGCCCTGTCTCCCTTTCTGGCGGCCCGCGAGCCCGCGCCGCCGGCCAGCCCGCCGGTCGTCGCGGCGCCCGCTGCCGCTTCCGCCGAGTCGGTCGCCGTCACCGTCGAGCGCACCCTGCCCAACGGGATGAAGGTGCTGGTCCGCGAGGACCGCCGCGCGCCGACCGTGGTTCACCTGGTGCTGTACCGCATCGGCGCGGTCGACGAGCTCAACGGCCTGACCGGCATCTCGCACGTGCTCGAGCACATGATGTTCAAGGGCACGAAGACGCTCGCGGTCGGCGAGTTCTCGCGCCGGGTGGCCGAGCGCGGCGGGCGCGAGAACGCCTTCACCTCGCGCGACTACACCGGCTACTTCCAGCAGATCCATCGATCCCACCTCACCGAGATGATGAAGCTGGAGGCCGACCGGATGGCCAACCTGGTCGTCGAGGACCAGGAGTTCGCCCGCGAGATCAAGGTGGTCATGGAGGAGCGGCGCTGGCGCACCGAGGACCGCGCGCAGTCGCTGGTCTACGAGCAGCTGATGGCCACCGCCTTCACCGCCTCGCCCTACCGCCAGCCGGTTGTGGGCTGGATGAGCGACCTGGAGTCGATGACCGCGGCCGACATCCGCGACTGGTACCGCCGCTGGTACACGCCGTCGAACGCGATCCTGGTCGTGGCGGGCGACGTGTCCGCCGACGAGGTCTGGAAGCTCGCCCAGGAGACCTACGGCCGCATCGAGGCCTCCCCGATGCCCGAGCGCAAGCCGCAGCGCGAGCCCGAGCAGCGCGGCGTGCGCCGGGTGTCGGTCAAGGCGCCGGCCGAGAACCCCTACCTGATGATGGGTTTCAAGGCGCCGCGGCTGGCCGACGTCGAGCGGGACAGCGAGCCCTACGCGCTCGAGATGCTGGCGGCAGTGCTCGACGCCGACGAGAACGGCCGGCTCACCCGCAACCTGGTGCGCGGCTCCCGCGTCGCCAACCAGGCCGGCGCGGGCTACGGCATGACCGGCCGCGGGCCGGCGCTGTTCGTCCTCGACGGCACGCCCTCGGAAGGGCAGGACACCGCGGCGCTCGAGAAGGCCCTGCGGGCCGAGATCGCGCGCATCGCCGAGGAGGGGGTGCGCGAGGACGAGCTGCAGCGCATCCGCGCCCAGTACGTGGCCGGCCAGATCTACAAGCGCGACTCGGTGATGGCGCAGGCCATGGAGATCGGCGGGCTCGAGGTCTCCGGCTACTCGCATCGCGACGCCGACCGGATCCTCGAGCGCATCCGCGCCGTGACGGCCGCCGACATCCAGGCCGTCGCGCGCAAGTACTTCGACGAGGATTCGCTGACCGTGGTCACGCTGCTGCCCCAGCCGATCGACCCGAACGCGCAGCGCCGGCCGCCGCCGGCCACGCGGCACTGAGGCGGGAGGCCACGATGCAGATGTTCCGCTCCATGCAGCCCGCTCGCCGGTCGCTCGATCCCGGGCGGCTGATCCGACTGGCCGCGCTCGCGCTCGCCTTCGTGGCGGGCGCCGCGCAGGCCGCACTGCCCATCCAGCACTGGACGACCGCCTCGGGCGCCCGCGTGTATTTCGTGCGGGCCGACGCCATCCCCATGCTCGACGTGAGCGTCGAGTTCGACGCGGGTTCGCGCTTCGATCCGGCCGACAAGGCCGGGCTCGCCTCGTTCGCCAACGCGATGCTGGCCCGCGGCACCGAGGCCGCCAACGGCGAGGCGGCGCTCGACGAGGCCGAGATCGCCGAGCGCTTCGCGCGGATCGGCGCCCAGCGCGGCGGCGGGGCCGGCGACGACCGCGCCGGCCTGACCCTGCGCACGCTGACCAGCCAGCCCGAGCTCGACGAGGCGGTCTCGCTGCTCGCGCGCATCCTGGCCGCGCCGAGCTTCCCGCAGGAAGTGCTCGAGCGCGAGAAGCTGCGCTGGATCCAGGCCACCCGCGAGGCGCAGACCAAGCCCGAGACGATCGCGCGGCGCGCCTTCGGCGAGCTGACCTACGGCGCGCACCCCTACGGCCGCGAGGCGACCGACCTCACCCTGGCCGCGATCGGCCGCGACGACCTGGTGCGCTTCTACCGCGACCGCTACGACGCTGCCCACGCGGTGGTGGCGATGATCGGCGCGATCGACCGCGCGCAGGCCGAGGCGATCGCCGAGCGGCTGACCCGCAAGCTGCCGGCCGGCGCCGAGCGGCCGGCGCTGCCCAAGGTCGAGCCCCTGGCCCGCGCCGCGGAGCGGCGGATCGCGCATCCCGCCTCGCAGAGTCACATCCTGATCGGCGCCCCGGCGATCGAGCGCGGCCATCCCGACTTCTTCCCGCTCTTCGTGGGCAACTACGTGCTGGGCGGCGGCGGCTTCGTCTCGCGGCTGTACAACGAGGTGCGCGAGAAGCGCGGCCTGGCCTACAGCGTGTACGCCTACTTCTCGCCGCAGCTCCAGCCCGGGCCCTTCACCATCGGGTTGCAGACGCAGAAGGCGCAGACGGCCGAGGCGTTGAAGGTGGTGCGCGAGACGCTCGAGCGCTTCGTGCGCGAGGGCCCCACCGAAGAGGAACTCGCCGCGGCGAAGTCCAACCTGGTCGGCGGTTTCGCGCTGCAGATCGACTCCAACCGCAAGATCCTCGACAACCTGGCGATGATCGGTTTCTACCGGCTCCCGCTCGACTACCTGGACCGCTGGACCGACCGGGTGTCCGGGGTCACGCTCGAGCAGGTGCGCGAGGCCTTCGCGCGGCACGTGAAGCCCGATGCGCTGGCAACCGTCGTGGTCGGCGACGGTGAACCGGCGGCGCGCTGAGCCGGGCGCCCGGCCGCCCGGGGCGGCCGCGCCGCACCGGGTGCGGATCGTGGGCGGCGCCTGGAAGCGCACGCCGCTGCGGGTGCCGGATCTGCCCGGCCTGCGGCCCACGCCCGACCGCGTGCGCGAGACGCTGTTCAACTGGCTGGGCCAGACGCTCGACGGGCTGCGCTGCCTCGACGCCTTCGCCGGCAGCGGCGCGCTGGGCCTGGAGGCCGCGTCGCGAGGGGCCGCCCGCGTGCTGATGATCGAGCGCGACCGCACCGCGCTGGCCGCGATCCGCGACACCGTGAACCGGCTCGGCGCCGGCGACCGCGTGGAGCTGGCCGGCGGAGACGCCTTCGTGGAGTTCGGGCGACGAGCGGCCGCCGGCGAGCGCTTCGACCTGGTGTTCCTCGACCCGCCTTTCGGCACCGGGTTCGCCGAGAAGGCGCTGGCCAGGCTGGCGCCCCTGCTCGCGCCCGGCGCGCGGGTCTACGTGGAGAGCGAGGCCCCGATCGCGCCGCCCCCCGGATTCGAACTGGCCCGCGCCGGGCGCGCGGGGCAAGTCCATTATCATCTGTTCGTGATGGCGAACGAGGCCGCGCCGGGCGTTGGCCTGGCCGGCAAGGGCGCCGACGAACAGGGAGTGAACGAATGACCAGGGCGATCTATCCGGGCACCTTCGATCCGCTGACCCGCGGGCACGAGGACATCGTGCACCGCGCTTCGAGGCTGTTCGGCTCGGTCGTCGTCGCGGTCGCCGACAGCCGCGGCAAGCGGCCGATCTTCACGCTCGAGGAGCGGATCGCGATCGCGCGCGAGGTGCTGGCGCCCTACCCGAACGTCGAGGTGCTGGGTTTCTCGGGCTTGCTGGTGAATCTCGTGCGCGCGCAGCGGGCCGACGTCGTCGTGCGCGGGCTGCGCGCCGTCACCGACTTCGAGTACGAATTCCAGCTGGCCGGCATGAACCGCCAGCTGATGCCCGAGATCGAGACCATCTTCATGACCCCGACCGACCAGTACCAGTTCATCTCGGGCACGCTGGTGCGCGAGATCGCACTGATGGGCGGCGACGTGGGCAAGTTCGTGCCGCCGCAGGTCGAGGCGTCGCTGCGCAAGAAGCTGGTGCAGCTCGGCGCGAAGGCGCCCGGCGACGAGGCCGCGTCCTGAGGCGCGGCCCGGGCAAGCCCGCGCTGCGCGTCCCGCCAACGGTCAGGCTGCAAAGGAGATCCACGAGATGGCGCTGATGATCACCGACGAGTGCATCAACTGCGACGTCTGCGAGCCCGAGTGCCCGAACGGCGCGATCTACATGGGCCCCGAGATCTACCAGATCGATCCGGACAAGTGCACCGAGTGCGTCGGCCACCACGACGAGCCGCAGTGCGTGCAGGTCTGTCCGGTGTCCTGCATCCCCAAGGACCCGTCCCGCCCGGAGACCCACGCGCAGCTGTTCGCGAAGTACCTGAGGCTGCAGGCCGAGGCGCAGCAGCCCGTGCCGGCGGGGCCGGCGCCCGCGCCGAAGGCCTGATCGCGTCCGGCCGTCACGGAACCGTCATCGCGCCGCGCGACGATTCGGCTTTTCCGGGATGCCCGACATGGACCTGATCATCTGGCGACACGCCGATGCCGGCGACCCGGTCGCCGATCCGTCCGCCGACCTCGAGCGGCGCCTGACCGACCGCGGCCGCAAGCAGGCCGACCGGGTCGCGCGCTGGCTGCTCGCGCGCCTGCCCGAGCGTTATCTCGTGCTCTCCAGCCCGGCGGCGCGGGCGCGCGAGACCGCGGCCGCGCTGGGCGTGAAGGTCAAGACCGATCCGCGCCTGGCGCCCGACGCCGACGTGGCCCATCACCTGGCCGCGCTGAACTGGCCCGAGGGGCCCGAGGCGCGCATGCGCCACGTGGTGCTGGTCGGCCACCAGCCTCAGCTCGGACGGCTGGCCAGCCTGCTGCTGTCGGGCAGCGAGGCCGACTGGAGCGTCAAGAAGGGCTCGATCTGGTGGCTGTCCACCCGCGAGCGCGAGGGCCGGGCCCAGATCGTGCTGCGGGCGGTGATCGGGCCGGACCTGGTCTGAACGCCCCGAGTCGCGCAGCGCCGCCACCCGTCGCGGTTCATCGAAGCGTCACCGATCCGTCACCGCGCTGCAAAGCGGCCGGGTCAGGCTGTCTCCGCAATCCTCAACGGAGAAGGCCCTTGTCAGCACGATTCGAACGACTGGAAGGACTCGACCGCGGGCGCGTCCGCGCCGACCTGATTGCCGGCAGGCAGGCCGGCCGCCTCGACCGCCACGCCGCGTCGCCGGTCCCTGCGGGGCCGCTGGCGTCGGCGGGAACGCTGGAGGTGCGGCTCGCCCGCGACGACGCCGAGATCGAGCGCGCGATGCGCCTGCGCTGGCAGGTCTTCGCCGGCGAGCTGGGCGCCGCGCTGGGCTCGCCGGCGGGCGTCGATCGGGACATCTTCGACCCGTACTGCGAGCACCTGGTCGTGATCGACCGGGACAGCGGCGACGTGATCGGCACCTACCGGCTGCTGATGCCGGGCGCCGCGCGCCGGATCGGCTGCCTGTACAGCGACGGCGAGTTCTGGCTGACCCGGCTCGACGCCTTGCGCCCGAAGATGGTGGAGCTGGGCCGCAGCTGCGTGCGCGCCGATCACCGCTCGGGCGGCGTGATGATGCTGCTGTGGTCGGGGCTGGGCGCGCTGCTCGCCCGCTCGGAGGTCCGCTACCTGATCGGCTGCGTGAGCGTGCCGATGGCCGACGGCGGCGGCTTCGCCGCGAACCTGTATCGCGAGCTCGCCTCGAGCCACCTGGCCGACGATACCCTGCGCGTGTGGCCGCGCGAGCGCCTCGAGGTCGAGCGGCACCCGCACGTGGCCGGCGTGGTGCCGCCGCCGCTGGTCAAGGGCTACCTGCGCGCGGGCGCCTGCCTGCTGGGCGAGCCCCATGTCGACGCCCAGTTCAACTGCGCGGACTTCCCGATGATGCTGGACCTGGCCGGGCTGAAGGCGCGCTACCAGCGGCGCTTCGTCGGATAGGCGCGCAAGGCCGCGAGGGTCAAGGGGGGCGCCGGGCGAGTCGCCCGGCCGCGGCCTGCCTCAGATCGTCTGGTAGGCGAACTGCTCGAAGACCTTCGCCTCGTTCCAGGTCGCGGCCTCGTCGACCAGGCTGGCGTGCGCGAGGGGTTGCCGTTCGGCCCAGGCGCGCGGCATCTCGAGGCGCAGCGAGCGCCGCTTGAAGAACAGCGCCGGTGTCGGCAGGTCCTCGTCGTCGCGGCTGCGGTGAAGGATCCGCGCGACGCGCAGCGCCACCACCATCAGCCAGCCCAGGTCGTCGTCGATGCGCCCGCGCAGCTTGCGAAGCCCGCCCACCTGGGCCAGCGCGAGCAGCGCCAGCGTGTTCTGTTCCGGGCGCGAAAAGCCCGGCATGTCCGCCCAGGTGAGGATGTAGGCCGAGTGCTTGTGGAAGCTCTCGTGCGAGATGCTCATCCCGCTTTCGGCCAGCAGCGCGGCCCACTCGAGCAGCTTGCGTCGCGCCTGCAGCTCCTCCTGCGAGCTGCGCGCACCCTGGTCGAACAGCGCCAGCGCGGTGTCGCGCACCCGACCGGCCTGGCGCGCGTCGATGCCGTGCCGCGAGATCATCTGGCCGACCGTGGCGGTGCGCAGGTCGGCGCCGTCGCCGCGACGGATCAGGTCGTGCAGCACGCCGTGGCGCAGCGCGCCGCCGCAGTAGTCGAGCGAGGCGATGCCGAACTCGTCGAAGGCCGCCGTCATCACCGCCAGCCCGCCGGCGAGCACCGGCCGGCGGTCCGGCTTCAGGCCCTGCAGCTCGAGGCGGTCGGCATGGCCGGCCGCGACCAGCGCGGCGCGGATGCGCGACAGCGCGTCGCGGTCGAGCAGCGGCAGGCCGAATTCCGAGCGCGCGATCTGGATCAGCGCCTTGGCCGTGCCGGAGGTGCCCACCGCGTAGTCCCAGCCGCGGTCGACGAAGGGACGCGAGAGCTCCTCGAACCGGGCGCGGGCCACCGCATAGGCGTGGCCGAAGCGCTCTTCGGTGACCTCGCCGTCGGCAAAGAAGCGGCGGGTCAGCGCCACGCAGCCCGCGCCGGCCGAGTCCAGCACCCGGGGCTTGAAGTCGGCACCCACGATGCACT
>MEEC01000030.1 GCA_001724315.1 Lautropia sp. SCN 70-15
ACGGGCGGCCGGCCGCCTCGGCCGGCTGGTGGCCGCAGGCGCCCGGCGTGTTCGGCGGCCGCGACCTCGAGGCCGGCGGCAGCTGGCTGGCGATCGACCGGCGCGGCCGGCTCGCGGTCGTCACCAACTATCGCGAGCCCGGCGCGCCGGCGGGCCCGCGCTCGCGGGGCGAACTGGTCGCCGGTTTCGTGAGCGGCGGCGCCGACATCGACGACTGGGCACGCACGATCGCCGCCGACGGCGCCCGGTGGTCGGGCTTCAACCTGCTGCTCTTCGATCTGGACGCAGACGGCGGCCGGGGGCCCCGCGCCCGCTACCTGTCCAACCGCGCGCCCGCTTCGCCGAGCGAGATCGCGCCCGGCGTGCACGGGCTGTCCAACCACCTGCTGGACACCGACTGGCCCAAGGTCCGCAGGCTGCGCGAGCGCGTGGCCGGCGCGCTGGATCGCCACGAAGCCCCGGAGCAGCGCCTGTTCGAGGCGCTCGCCGATCACAGCCTGCCCGCCGACGACGAGCTGCCCGACACCGGGATCGGCCTGGACCGCGAACGCCTGCTGGGCCCGGCGATGATCCGCGCCGACGGCTACGGCACGCGGGCCTCCACCCTGGTGCTGGTCGGCCACGACGGCCGGGTGGAGTTCGTGGAACGCAGCTGGCCGCCCGCCGGCGACAGGCCGGTACGCGAATCCCGCGCGAGCTTCAGGATCGGCGAGAACGCCTGAGGCCCGCCCGGAGCAGCGCGCCGGTTCGGCGCAGCCGCCCGACCCAGTGCAGCCGCCCGACCCGGCGCTGACGCCCGATTCAACGCAGGGCGCGCTTCATCGGCAGGTGCGGGATCCCCGCGTCGTCGAACAGCGGGCCATCGGGCAGGAAGCCGTGGACCCGGTAGAACCCTTCCGCGTGGCACTGCGCGCTGAGCCGGGCGACGGCGTCGCCGCGTGCCTTCGCGGCCGCGACCAGCCGCTCGAGGATCGCCCCGCCCAGGCCCTGGCCGCGCCAGGGCTTCAGCACCGCCATCCGGCCGATCCGGCCGTCGGGAAGCAGCCGCCCGCAGCCCACCGCACGATCGCCGGCGAAGGCCACGCAGTGAATCGACACCGCGTCGCCCTCGTCCCACTCGAGCTCGGCCGGTATTGCCTGCTCGACGATGAAGACCTCGGTGCGCACCGGCACGGCGGCCTCCCGCAGCGTCGCCCAGTCGCCGCAGCGAAGGGCCGCCCGGTCGCCGTCGACGCTCGCCGTCACCCCCGGCTCACCCGATGAAATCATCGTCGAAGCCGCCGAAGGCGCGGCGCAGCGCCGCGCAGGCGTCGTCGTGGGCGCGCCGCGCGGCCGGCACGAAGCCGGCGTGCTGGAAGAAGGCGTGGATCATCCCCGGGTAGTCGACCAGCTCCACCGGCACCCCGGCCTCGCGCAGCCGCTCGGCGTAGGCGAGGTCCTCGTCGTGCAGCGGGTCGAATTCGGCGGCCGCGATCCAGGCCGGCGCCACGCCGGCCAGGTCTTTCGCGAGCAGCGGCGCGAAACGCCAGTCCAGCCGGTCCTCGGGCCCGCGCAGGTACTGATCGAAGAACCATTGCACCGTCTCGGCGTCGAGCAGGTAGCCGCTGGCGAAGCGGCGGTGCGATCCGGTCTGCTGGTCGTGCGACAGCCCTGGGTAGATCAGCAGCTGCAGGGCCAGCGGCCAGCCGCGATCGCGCGCGTGGATCGCGCAGGCTGCCGCCAGCGTGCCGCCGGCGCTGTCGCCGCCCACCGCGAGCCGCGCCAGGTCCACTCCCAGCGACTGGGCCTCGTCGCGGATCCAGGCCAGCGTGTCGAAGGCGTCGTCGGCGGCGGCCGGGAACTTGTGCTGCGGCGCCAGCCGGTAATCGACCGAATAGACCAGGCAGTCCCCGCCACGCGCCAGCACCCGGCAGACCCGGTCGTGGGTGTCCACCGAACCGATCGTGAAGCCGCCGCCGTGGAAGTAGACCAGTGCCGGCCGCGGCTCGGCCCAGTGGTGCGGCCAGGGCGCGTACTGGCGCACCCTCAGGCTGCGTCCGGGCAGCGGCACCTCGAAATCGACGACCTCGTGCAGGTCCGGCGTCACGATGTCCAGCGTGCCAGCGATTCGCTCGTAGTGCGCCCGGGCCGCGTCGGCGCCGATGTCGTGGTAGGCCGGCGCGTTGGCCCGCTTGGCCCAGAGCAGGATCTTCTCGACCTGCGGATCAAGCGGCATCGCGACCCTCGGGGCGAAGGCCCAGGAAAGCGCGGATCTCCGCCACCACCCTCTCCGGCTGCTCGTGCGCGAGCCAGTGGGTCGCCTCGGGCAGGCGCACGATGCGCAAGTCCGGCACCAGCGCGTCGAGCCCGTCGAGCAGGACCGGCAGCAGCGCGGTGTCGCGCTCGCCCCAGATCACCAGCGTGGGCACCCGCACCGTGAAGGCCTGCGCGTCGAGCGAGAGGCCCGACGCTCCCGGCTCGCTCTCCGTGGCCGGGTGCAGGGGCGAGGCCCGGTACCAGCTGACGCCGCCGGCCAGCGCGCCGGGCTGCGACCAGGCCGAGTGGTAGGCATGGCGCGTGGCGGCGTCGAACCAGGCCTCGCCGCCCAGGTTCAGGAAGAAGCTCTCGAGCCGCGCGAAGCCGTCCTGCGCGAGCACGGTCTCGCTGCCCGGACGCCTGAGCCAGTTCATGTACTGCGAGGCCCGGATCTGGGCTGGGTCGGAAGCGAGCGCCTTCGCGAAGGGCACCGGATGCGGCGCGTTGAGGATCACCAGCCGCTCGATGAGTTCCGGGTGCGCGATCGCCACCGACCAGGCGATGGCGCCGCCCCAGTCGTGCGCCACCAGCACGCAGCGCTCGTGGCCCAGCGCGCGCACCAGCCCGGCCACGTCGGCGATCAGCTTCGACGGCCGGTAGTCGGCGACCGCGGCCGGCTTGTCCGACAGGTTGTAGCCGCGCAGGTCCGGCGCCACCACGTGATAGGCGTCGGCGAAGGCCGGCATGAGGTGCCGCCAGGCGCCCCAGAACTCGGGAAAGCCGTGCAGCATCAGCATCAGCGGCTTCGAGGCGTCGCCGCAGCGCGCGTAGTGCAGCCGCACGCCGGGCTGCACCTCGGCGAAGCAGCCCTCGATCACCGGCGCCGCGCCGCACGCGGCGCTCGTGACTTCGCCCGCGGCGCTCACAGCTTCTTCACCGCCACGTCCTTCTTGAACGTGAACGGGTCGCTCGGATTGCGCTGGGCCGCGATGTCCTGAAGCCGGAGTTCCACCGACGACAGGATCTTCGGGTGCGTGACCACGTAGAAGCGGTTCTCGCGGATCGCGTCGAAGGTCATGTTCGCGACGTCCTCGGCGCTGATCCTGCCCGAGGTCACCGCCTTGTCCATCGCCGCGCGCGCGGCCTTCATCGACTCGGTTTCCTCGCCCTCCGGCTGCGCATCGGCCGGCCGGTTGCGCTCCGACAGGTTGATGCCGGTGGGCACGTAGGCCGGGCACAGCAGCGTGACCCCGACGTTCGCGCCCTTCAGGCGCAGGTCGTTGTACAGCGTCTCGGTGAGCGTGACCACGCCGTGCTTGCTCACGTTGTAGACGCCCATCAGCTGGGTGGACAGGAGCCCCGCCACCGAGGCGGTGTTGACCACGTGGCACTCGTCGCCCTGCTCGAGCATCATCGGCACGAAGCAGCGCACCCCGTGGATCACGCCCCACAGGTTCACGCCCAGCACCCACTCCCAGTCGCGGGTCGAGTGCTCCCAGACCAGCCCGCCCGCGGCCACGCCCGCGTTGTTGAAGAGCAGGTGGACCTTGCCGAAGGTCTCCTTCGTGCGCCGCGCGAGGCGCTCGACGTCCTCGGCCTTGCTCACGTCGACCCGCTCGGCGACGAGCTCCACGCCGCGCGCCTGCAGCTCGCTCGCGGTGGCCGCCAGCGCGTCGGCCTGGATGTCGGCCAGCACCAGCTTCATGCCCAGCGAAGCGCCGATGCGCGCGAACTCGCGCCCGAAACCGCTGCCCGCGCCGGTGATGACCGCGACCTTGCCTGCGAAATCCTTCATGGCTGCCCCCTCAGGCCTCGTAGCCGGGGTTCACCCGGTCGAGCTTGCGCAGCAGCGCCGGCCAGGCCAGCGCGCCCGGCGTGGCCTGCCCGACGCGCTGCACCGACAGCGCCTGGCCGACCGCGCCCAGCACCTCGGGCGTCACGCTCACCAGCTCGGCGCCGCCCGACTGGGCCATCACCTGCACCTGACAGGCGCGCTCGAGGTTGAACATCGCGAGGAAGGCGTCGGCCACCGTCTTGCCGACAGTCAGCAACCCGTGATTGCGCAGGATGAAGTTCATGCTCGTGCCGAGATCCGCCTGCAGCCTCGCCTTCTCGTCGTCGCGCACCGCGATGCCCTCGTAGTCGTGATACGACAGCGACATCAGCGCGACGCTCGCCTGTTGCGAGATCGGCAGCAGGCCCTGCTTCTGCGCGGCCACCGCGACGCCGGCCGGCGTGTGGGTGTGCAGCACGCAGACGACGTCCTCGCGGGCCGCGTGGATCGCGCTGTGGATCACGAAGCCGGCGGGGTTCACCGGATACGGCGTCTCGATCAGCGGCCGGCAGTCCATGTCGACCTTGACCAGCGAAGACGCGGTGATCTCCTCGAACATCATCCCGTAGGGATTGATCAGGAAGTGATGCTCGGGCCCCGGGATGCGGGCCGAGATGTGGGTGAAGACCAGGTCGTCCCAGCCGTACATCGCCACCGCGCGGTAGCAGGCCGCCAGGTCGACGCGCAACTGCCACTCTTCGGCGCTGACCTGTTCGCAGATCGATTTCTGAGGTGCGTTCATCGCTCGTCTCCTCCTTGTCTCGAGTGAAGGCCCGCGTCAGATCAGCTTGACCAGCTGCTTGCCGAAGTTGCGGCCCTTCAGCAGGCCGATGAAGGCCTCGGGCGCCGACTCCAGGCCCTGGGCGATCGTCTCGCGGTACTTCAGCGTGCCGTCGCCGACCAGCTGCGCGAGCTCGCGGCGGGCCTGCGGCCACAGCTCCATGTGCTCGGACACGATGAAGCCCTGCACCTTGAGCCGGTTGATCAGGATCGAGCGGAACTCGTGCGTCGGCATCGGGTTGCCGTCGTAGCCGGCGATCAGGCCGCAGACCGCGATCCGTCCGAAGGCGTTCATCCGGCGCAGCACCGCGTCGAGCACCTCGCCGCCCACGTTCTCGAAGTAGCCGTCGATGCCGTCGGGCGTGGCGGCCTTCAGGTCCGCCCGCAGATTGCCCGCCTTGTAGTCCACGCAGGCGTCGAAGCCGAACTCCTCGGTGACCGCGCGGCACTTCTCCGCGCCGCCAGCCACGCCGACCACCCGGCAGCCCTTCTGCTTGGCCAGCTGGCCGACCACCGAGCCCACCGCGCCGCTGGCGGCCGACACCACGACCGTCTCGCCGGCCTTCGGCTCGATGATCCTGTTCAGCCCGTACCAGCCGGTGATGCCCGGCATGCCCACGCAGCCGAGGTAGGCCTGGATCGGCACGCGGCTGGTGTCCAGCTTCATCATCAGGCTGCCGTCCGACTTGCCGTAGAGCTGCCAGCCGAACATCGCCAGCACCTTGTCGCCGACCGCGAAGGCCGGGTTGCGGCTCGCGACCACCTCGCCCACCGTGCCGCCCTGCATCACCTCGTCCAGCTTCTGCGGCGCCGCATAGGACTTGGCGTCGTCCATCCGGCCGCGCATGTAGGGATCGAGCGACAGGTAGTGGTTGCGCACCAGCACCTCGCCCTCGCCGATCTCGGGCACCGGGCGCTCGACCAGCCTGAAGTTGTCGGGCGACACCTGCCCCTGCGGGCGGCTCGCGAGGAGGAATTGCTTGTTCGTTTCGGTCATTTCACTGTCTCCGTTGTTTCAGGTACCGGAAGGTTCCGCTGGCGCGCGCCGAGAGGTGCCCGTGGTCGTCGAACAGGTCGGCCTCGCAGAAGGCCATCGACGCGGTCCGCCGGAGCACCCTGCCCTCCGCGCGGATCTTCCCGATGGCAGGCGCCATGAAGGTGGTCTTCATCTCGATCGTGATCAGCACCGAGCGCTCGCCGCGCTCGGGCTCGGCCAGCGTGCTGCCGGCGCGCGCCATCGCCACGTCGAGCAGGGTCATGATCACGCCGCCGTGCGCCATCTCGAGCGAGTTCGAATGGTGCGGCTGCTGGTCGAGCACCAGCTCCGACCGCCCGGGGCCGAGGTCGCGCCACAGCACCCCCAGGAACATCAGGAATGGAATCTGCTCGAGCGGACGCAGCTCGCCCGCCGGGTCGATGCGCGCCGCATGCGCGTCGCCGCCGGTGCCCGCAGGCGTCTGCCCCGCGGCGCCTTGCGGCGCCTGTTTCGTTTCGCTGCTGCCGTCGTTCGTCACGCCTGGTCGTTCCCTTGCTTGTCGCTTGTCGCTTGTCGCTTGTCGATTCGCTCAGACCGCGGTCATCCCGCCGTCCACCGCGAGGATCTGGCCGGTGATGTGCTTGCCGGCATCCGAGCAGAACAGCACCGCGGCGCCCTTCAGGTCCTCGTCGTCGCCCAGCCGGCGCAGCGGCGTGCGCGCCTTGATGTCCTCGCCGATCTTGTCCAGCGTGGCCTGCGTCATCTTCGACGGGAAGAAACCCGGCGCCAGCGCGTTGACGGTGATGCCGTGCGGCCCCCACTCGCCGGCCAGCGCGCGGGTGAAGTTCACCACGCCGCCCTTCGTGGTGTTGTACGCGATCGTCTGGCTGCCTTCTCCGGTGCTGCCGCGCAGGCCCGCGATCGAGGCCAGGTTCAGCACCCGCCCGTAGCCGCGCGGGATCATCGAGCGCTTGCCGATCGCCTGCGTGAGCAGGAACATCCCGGTCAGGTTCAGGTTGAGCAGCTTGAGCCAGGCTTCGAGCGGATGGTCCTCGGCCGGCGCGCCCCAGGTCGCCCCGGCGTTGTTCACCAGGATGTCGCAGTGGCCCAGGCGTTCCAGCGCCGCATCGGCCAGTTTCGACACGCCCTCGGGCCTGCCCAGGTCCGCGGGGATCCCGTGCGCCTTCACGCCCTGCGCCGCCAGGTGCATCACCGCCTGGTCCAGCTCCTCGGGCTTGCGCGCCGCGATCACCAGCTCGGCGCCCATCTCGCCCAGCGCCTCGGCGATCTGCAGGCCCAGCCCGCGCGAGCCGCCCGTCACGATCGCCTTGCGGCCGCCCAGGTCGAAAGCCTTCTTCACCGACATCCGTGTCTCCAGAAATCTCCGTGAGCCGCGCCGTGGCGCAGCCGAAACCGATCCTCGCCTTGGCGCGGCTGAAACCGATCCCCGCGCTCGCGCACGCTCAGAACCATTCGTCGCGCATCGCGAGCGTGGTGGTGTCGAGCGAGTCGAGCAGATCGAGCATCGGCTGCACCCGCGGCAGCTCCCAGCGCATGAACCAGCGGGCCGCCTGCAGCTTGCCCTGGTAGAAATCGCGATCGGCGGCCGGCAGCCCATCGCCTCCGGCCGACAAGGCAGCCTGCGCCGCCAGCGCCTGCTCGAGCCAGACCCAGGCGATCACCCAGTGGCCGAAGGCCTCCAGGAACACGCTGGCATTGGCGAGCGTGACGTCGAGGTCGCCCGCACCGTACAGCCGCGACACCGTGGCCGCGATCCGCTCGCCGGTCTGCGACACCGCATGGCCGGCAGCCAGCCACTCCTCGCCCGCCTCGGCCGCCCGGCCGGTGGTCTGATGCACCCGTTGTGCGAAGGCCGAAAGCAATGCGCCATCGTGCAGCCGCACCTTGCGGCCCAACAGGTCCAGGCCCTGGATGCCGTGCGTGCCCTCGTGGATCGGATTGAGCCGGTTGTCGCGATAGTGCTGCTCGACGTTGTAGTCGCGGGTGTAGCCGTAGCCGCCGTGGACCTGGATGGCCAGGCTGTTGGCCTCCAGGCACCACTGCGAGGGCCAGCTCTTGCAGATCGGCGTGAGCAGTTCGAGCAGCGCGTGCGCGCGGCCGCGCTCGGCGTCGTCGGGGTGCGTGCGCTCGTCGTCGATCAGGCGCGCGCAGAACAGGTTCAGCGCCAGCGCGCCCTCGACCCAGGCCTTCTGCGCGAGCAGCATCCGGCGCACGTCGGCATGCTCGACGATCGGCACCTGCGGCGCCGACGGGTCCTTGCCCTGCGGCGGCCGGCCCTGCGGCCGGTTGCGCGCGTAGTCCAGCGCGTGCAGGTAGCCGGTGTAGCCGAGCATCGTCGCGCCCAGGCCCACGCCGATGCGCGCCTCGTTCATCATGTGGAACATGCAGGCCAGCCCCTTGCCGGGCTCGCCGACCAGCCAGCCGACCGCGCCGCCCTGCCCGCCGGGGCGGAACTTGCCTTCGCCGAAGTTGAGCAGCGTGTTGGTCGTGCCGCGATAGCCCATCTTGTGGTTCAGGCCGGCCAGCACGACGTCGTTGCGCTCGCCCAGCGAGCCGTCGTCGTTCAGCAGCACCTTGGGCACCAGGAACAGCGAGATGCCCTTGACGCCGGGCACCGGCTTGCCGTCCGGCCCCGGGATCTTGGCCAGCACCAGATGCACGATGTTCTCGGAAAGGTCCTGCTCGCCGCCCGAGATCCACATCTTGTTGCCGAACAGCCGGTAGCTGCCGTCGGCCTGCGGCTCGGCGCGGGTGCGGATGTCCGACAGCGAGGAGCCGGCCTGCGGCTCGGACAGGCACATCGTGCCGAAGAACCGCCCTGCCATCATCGGCCGCACCCAGCGTTCGACCTGCTCGGGCGTGCCGTGCGCGAGCAGCAGGTTGGCGTTGCCGATGGTGAGGAAGGGGTAGCCGGAGGCCGCCACGCTCGCGCCCTTGAACCAGGCGAAGCAGGCCTTCTCGACCAGGCAGGGCAGCTGCATGCCGCCGAGCTCGTAGTCCTGGCCGGCCGCCATCAGGCCGGCGTCGCAGAAGACCTTCAGCGCCGCCTTCAACTCCGCAGGGGTGTGCACCCGCTCGCCGTCGAAGGTGGGCTCGTTCAGGTCGAGCAGGCGGTTGATCGGGTAGAAGTGCTCGGTCGCGATCTTCTGGCAGGTGTCGAGCGCCGCGTCGAAGGTCTCGCGCGAGTGGTCGGCGTAGCGCTCGCGCCCGGTGAGCGCCTCGGCGCGCAGCCACTCGTAGAGGAGGAAGTCCAGGTCGCGTCGCGACAGGATCCTGGAGGGAACGGGAATGCCGGCCTTGGCCATCTTGGTCTGCCCGTGAGTAGTGCTGAGCGATCGTGCTGAGCGAAACGGCATCGGGGCCGCGACGGGCCCCGATGCGGGTGCGGCCGCTCGCGGCCTCGGGGCGAGGCCGCAAGCAGCCTCGCCGTCGAGCGCCGGAAATCAGGCGATCTCGAACAGCCCGGCCGCGCCCATGCCGCCGCCGATGCACATCGTGACCACCGCCCACTTGCCGCCGCGCCGCTTGCCCTCGATCAGCGCGTGGCCGGTCAGCCGCTGGCCGCTCACGCCGTAGGGGTGGCCGACCGCGATCGCGCCGCCGTTCACGTTGAGCTTCTCGGCAGGGATGCCCAGCTTGTCGCGGCAGTAGAGCACCTGCACCGCGAAGGCCTCGTTCAGTTCCCAGATGTCGATGTCCTCGACCTTCAGCCCGGCGCGCGCCAGCAGCTTGGGCACCGCGAAGACCGGGCCGATGCCCATCTCGTCGGGCTCGCAGCCAGCCACCGCGAAGCCGCGGAAGTAGCCGAGCGGCTTCAGGCCCTTCTTTTCGGCCAGCTTGGCGTCCATCACCACGCAGGCGCCCGCGCCGTCGGAGAACTGGCTGGCGTTGCCGGCCGCGATCACCCCGCCGGGCAGCGCCGAGCGGATCTGCGAAACGGCCTCGTAGGTCGTGCCCTCGCGCCGGCCCTCGTCGTCGGACAGCGTGACCTCCTTCGTGCCGAGCTGGCCGGTGGCCTTGTCGGCCACCGCCATCTTCACGGTGATCGGGACGATCTCGTCCTTGAACTTACCGGTTGCCGCCGCCGCGCAGGCCCGCTGCTGGCTCTGCACGCCGTACTCGTCCATCCGCTCGCGCGGGATGTTGTAGCGCTTGGCCACCATTTCGGCGGTCTGCAGCATGGGCCAGTAGACCTCGGGCTTGGTCTTCATCAGGCCCTTGTCGCGGATCATGTGCATGTTCATCTCGTTCTGAACGCACGAGATGGACTCGACGCCGCCGGCCACGTACACGTCGGCCTCGCCGGCGATGACCCGCTGGGCGGCCATCGCGATCGTCTGCAGGCCCGACGAGCAGAAGCGGTTGATGGTCACGCCCGACACGGTGATCGGGCAGCCGGCGGCCAGCGCGATCTGCCGCGCGATGTTCGAACCGGTGGCGCCCTCGGGGTTGGCGCAGCCCATCAGGACGTCCTCGACCTCGCCCGGCTCGATGCCGGCGCGCTCGATGGCCGCGCGCACCGCGTGGCCGCCCATCGTGGCGCCGTGGGTCATGTTCAGCGCGCCGCGCCAGGATTTCGCGAGGCCGGTCCGCGCGGTGGATACGATCACTGCTTCACGCATCTTGGATTCCTTTGTCTTCGGTGCCGCGGCGGCGCGCGCCGCGGCGTTCGTCGAGTTTCGTTCGTTCGGTCGGGGCTCAGCCGTTGAAGCTCTTGCCTTCGGCGGCCAGCTTCGCGAGCAGCGGCGCCGGCGTCCAGAACGACGGGTCGCCGTGCGGGTTGGCCGCGAAGTCCTGCATCCGGTTGACCACGTTGTACAGGCCGTACATGTCGGCGTAGAGCATCGGGCCGCCGCGGAACAGCGGGAAGCCGTAGCCGGTCAGGTAGATCATGTCGATGTCCGAGGCGCGCATCGCGATGCCTTCCTCGAGGATCCTGGCGCCCTCGTTGACCAGCGCGAAGACCAGCCGGTGCACGATCTCGTCGTCGGACAGCTTGCGCGGCTCGAGCCCGAGCTCCTTGCGGTGCTCCTCGATCAGCTTGTCGACCACCGGATCGGGGATCGCGTCGCGCTTGCCCGGCTCGTAGCGGTAGAAGCCCGCGCCGGTCTTCTGGCCGAAGCGGCCCAGTTCGCAGATCTTGTCGGCGATCTTCGGGTACTTCATGTCGGGGCGCTCGACGTAGCGGCGCTTGCGGATGTACCAGCCCACGTCGTTGCCGGCCAGGTCGCTCATCCGGAACGGACCCATCGCGAAGCCGAACTTCTCGATGGCGCGGTCGACCTGCTGCGGGCTGGCGCCCTCCTCGACCATGTAGCCGGCCTGCCGGCTGTACTGCTCGATCATCCGGTTGCCGATGAAGCCGTCGCACACGCCCGACACCACGCCGGTCTTGCGGATGGTCTTGGACAGCGCCAGCGTGGTGGCCAGCACGTCCTTGGCGGTCTTCTCGCCGCGCACGATCTCGAGCAGCTTCATCACGTTGGCCGGCGAGAAGAAGTGCGTGCCGATGACGTCCTGCGGGCGCTTGGTGAAGGCCGCGATCTGGTTCACGTCGAGCGTGGAGGTGTTGGTGGCCAGGATCGCGCCGGGCTTCATCACCTCGTCGAGCTTGCGGAACACCTGCTCCTTGACCGGCATGTCCTCGAAGACCGCCTCGACCACGATGTCGGCCTGGCCGATGTCGTCGTAGGACAGCGTGGGCGCGATCAGCGACATCCGCTTCTCGACGTCGTCCAGGGTCATGCGGCCCTTCTTCGCCGAGTTCTCGTAGTTCTTGCGGATCGTGGCCAGGCCGCGATCGAGCGCCTCCTGCTTCATCTCGAGCAGCTTGACCGGGATGCCGGCGTTCACGAAGTTCATCGCGATGCCGCCGCCCATCGTGCCGGCGCCGATGACCGCGGCCGACTTGATCGCCCGCAGCGGCGTGTCGGCCGGCACGTCCGGCACCTTGCTGGCCGCGCGCTCGCCGAAGAAAGCGTGACGCAGCGCCTTCGATTCGGGGGTCTGGACCAGGTGCAGGAAGAGCTCGCGCTCGCGCGCCATGCCCTGCTCGAAGGGCAGCTTGACGGCGGCCTGGATCGCCTCGACGCAGGCGGCCGGCGCCGGGAAGTTCTTCGCCACCGACTTGGCGGTGTTCAGCGAGAACTGCAGGAAGGCCTCGGCGTCCTCGTGCTCGATCTTCAGGTCGCGCACCTTGGGCAGGCCGCGGTTCTCGGCCACGGCCTTGCGCGCGAAGGCGACCGCCGCCTCGGTGACGTCGCCCTCGACGATCTCGTCGAAGAGCTTCGTGCCCTTGAACTTCTCGGACTTGACCGGCGCGCCCGAGACGATCATGTTGGTCGCCATCTCGAGCGGCACCACGCGCGGCAGGCGCTGCGTGCCGCCCGCGCCGGGCAGGATGCCGAGCTTGACCTCGGGCAGCGCGATCTGCGCGCCGGTGGCCGTCACGCGGAAGTGGCAGCCGAGCGCAAGCTCCAGGCCGCCGCCCATCGCCACGCTGTGGATCGCGGCCACGACCGGCTTGGCCGAGCCCTCGATCGCACGGATCACCGTGTGCAGCGTCGGCTCGGCGAGCGCCGCCGGCGTGTTGAACTCGCGGATGTCGGCGCCGCCCGAGAAAGCCTTGCCGGCCCCGGTGATCACGATCGCCTTGACCGCGGAATCGGCCTGCGCCCGGCGCAGGCCTTCGATGATGCCGGTGCGCAGGCCGTGACCGAGGCCGTTGACCGGCGGATTGTTCATGGTGATCACGGCGACTTCGCCGTGGGTGGCGTACTGGGCTTGGCTCATGCGTAAATCCCGAGTCAGGTTGAAGACGGTGTGCTGGGTCGGGACGGGCTCTTGCTGTCGGAAAAACGAACGCCCGTTCGATTTATGGTCAAAAAAAAGCGGGTGCCGAGAACCATCAAGTGTAACGCGCGATCCCTCCCTTCCGCCGGCAACCACGCCGGCTTTCGGGACGCTCGCGCGCCAGGCTTCACACCTAGACCTCCAGCCACTCCTGGCGGATCCGGGCATTGCCCCTCAGCTCCTCGGGCGTCCCCTCGAACACGATGTGGCCGTGGCCCATCACGTAGACCCGCTGCGAGATGTCGAGCGCGATCGCGAGCTTCTGCTCGACCAGCAGCACCGAGATGCCGCGGTTCTTGAGCTCCTTCAGGTACTCGCCGACCAGCTCGACGATCTTGGGCGCCAGCCCCTCGGTGGGCTCGTCGATCATGATCAGGTCCGGGTCACCCATCAACGTGCGGCACAGCGTGAGCATCTGCTGCTCGCCGCCCGACAGCACGCCGGCCTGCGTGTGCTGGCGCTCCTTGAGCCGCGGGAACATCCGGTACATGTCGTCGAAGCTCCAGCGGCCCGGCGAGCGGCCCTTGAGCCCGAGCACCAGGTTTTGCTCGACGGTCAGCGCGGGGAAGATGTCGCGCGCCTCGGGCACGTAGCCCAGGCCCTTGTGGGCGATCTGGTAGGGCTTGAGCCCGAGGATCGGCTCGCCCTTGAATTTCACCGTGCCGGTGCCCTCGACCAGCCCCATGACGGTCTTCACGGTGGTCGAACGCCCGACCCCGTTGCGCCCCAGGAGACTGACGATCTCGCCCTTGCGCACGACCATGTCGACGCCGTGCAGCACGTGGCTCTTGCCGTAGTAGGCGTGGAGGTCCTGGACTTCGAGAATCGCTTCAGACATGTTCGGCCCGCGTCAGGCTTCGGCGAGCGTGGTGCCCAGGTAGGCTTCCTGGACCGCACGGTTGGATTTGATGCCGGCCGGCGCGTCGGTGGCGATCACCTCGCCGTAGACGACCACCGAGATCCGGTCGGCCAGGCCGAAGACCACGCTCATGTCGTGTTCGACCATGACCAGCGTCTTGCCCTCGGTGACCCGGGAGATCAGCTCGACCGCGTGGTCGGATTCCGACCGGCTCATGCCCGCGGTGGGCTCGTCCAGGAGGATCACGTCGGCGCCGCCGGCGATGGTGATGCCGATCTCGAGCGCGCGCTGCTCGGCGTAGGTGAGCAGGCCGGCCTGGGTGTCCCGCCGGTTCTGCAAGCCGATGCGCTGGAGGATGTCCTCGGCGCGCTCGGCCGCGTCGGCCAGCTTCGAGAGCCGGTGCCAGAACGAGTAGCGGTAGCCCAGCGCGTAGAGCGTGGCGCAGCGGATGTTCTCGAACACCGACATCCGGTGAAAGATGTTGGTGATCTGGAAGCTGCGCGAGAGCCCGCGCCGGTTGATCTCGAAGGGCTTGAGCCCGGTGATGTCCTGCCCGTTCAGTTCGATCTTGCCGGAGCTCACCGGAAAGCGCCCCGAGATCAGGTTGAACAGCGTGGACTTCCCGGCGCCGTTGGGCCCGATCACCGCGTGGCGCTCGCCCTTGCGGATGTCGAGGTTCACGCCCCGGATGATCTCGGTCTTGCCGAAGCTCTTGCGCACGTCGGCGAGCCTGAGCGCGGACTGGTTCGAAGTGGTGTTCATCTTCCCTGTACCCCGGTCACCCTCAGGCCCGAACGCCGCGCTGGATCTGGTCTTCGATCTTGGCCTGCACGTTGCCCCATTCGCGCGCGAAGGTCTTGCGCGTGGCGTTGAAGAACAGCGCGCCGGCGACCACGATCGCCGCCGCGATCGCCCAGACGCCCAGGCTGGCCGCATCCACCTGGAAGCCGAACAGCTTCAACTGCGTGCCCGAAGCGAAATTCAGCGTCAGGTGGTAGCTCATTTCCACCACCATGATCACGCCGACCAGCAGCACCGCGCTGGCCGCGAGCACCCAGCCGTAGGGCTTCCAGAGGCGGTTGAACAGTTGGTACTTGGCCACCCTGAGGTTCATCAGGATCAGCGAGGCGACGCCGCCCGGCGCGTACATGACCATCAGCACGAAGAAGATGCCGAGGTAGAACTGCCAGGCCTTCGTGTACTCGGACAGCGCGATCGCGAAGAAGATGAAGATCACAGAGCCCAGCACCGGGCCGAAGAAGAACATCGCGCCGCCGATGAATGTGGCCAGCAGCACCCCGCCCGAGCGCAGCGCCGACACGTTCTCGGCGGTCACGATCTCGAAGTTGATCGCCGCCAGCCCGCCCGAGATGCCCGCGAAGAAGGCCGACACGACCAGCACCAGGAAGCGCACCCGCTGCGTGTTGTAGCCGATGAACTCGGCCCGCTCGGGATTGTCGCGCACCGCGTTCGAGATCCGCCCCAGCGGCGTCTGCGAGAAGGCGAACATCGCGATCATGCAGACGAAGCACCAGACCGCGATCAGGTAGTAGACCTCGATCGCCGGCCCGAAGCTGACGCCCAGGAAGGGGTCGCCGATCACGCGGTTGCTCGAGATGCCGCCCTCGCCGCCGAAGAAGCCGGGGAACATCAGCGAGGCCGAGAACACCATCTCGCCGATGCCCAGCGTGATCATCGCGAAGGGCGTACCCGCCTTCTTGGTGGTCACGTAGCCGAAGATCACCCCGAAGATCGCGCCGAACAGCCCGCCGACCAGCGGGATCAGCGACACGGGGATCCAGATCCGCCCGTCGCCCACCCAGTTCAGCGCGTGGATCGCGAAGAAGGCCCCGAGCCCGGAATAGACGGCGTGGCCGAAGGACAGCATGCCGCCCTGGCCGAAGATCATGTTGTAGGACAGGGCGAAGATGATCATGATCCCCATCTGCGACAGCAGGGTGATCGCGAAGCCCTTGGTGAAGATCAGCGGCATCACCGCGAACAGGATCGCGGTGAGCCCCCAGACCAGCCAGCGCCCGACGTTGTACGGCGCGAATCGGATCGTCTTGGACATCGAATCAGCCTTCCCGGGTGCCCATGAGGCCGCGCGGCCGGAAGATCAGGATCAGGACCAGCAACAGATAGGGCAGCACCGGCGCCACCTGCGACAACTTGAGCGACCAGACCGCGTAGCCGAAGGTGTCCTGCGTGACCGGGATGCCCAGGCTCTGGAAGAAGCCGGCAGGCGACCAGTCGATGCCGATCGCGAAGGTCTGCATCAGGCCGATCAGCAGCGAGGCCACGAAGGCGCCGGCCAGCGAGCCCATGCCGCCGACCACGGTCACCACGAAGATGATCGCGCCCACCAGCGCCGCCATCGACGGCTCGGTCACGTAGGCATTGCCGCCGATGACACCGGCCAGCCCGGCCAGCGCGGTGCCGCCGCCGAAGGTCAGCATGAAGACCCGGGGCACGTTGTGGCCCAGCGCTTCCACCGTTTCGGGATGCGTGAGCGAGGCCTGGATGACCAGGCCGATCCGCGTGCGGGTGAGCATCAGCCAGATCGCGATCAGCATGAAGATCGCCACCAGCATCATGAAGCCGCGCGTGGCCGGAAAGGGCGAGCAGACGGCCCCGGCGGCCTGGCAGACCTGGGCCGGTGCAGCACCCCAGGCCAG
>MEEC01000031.1 GCA_001724315.1 Lautropia sp. SCN 70-15
CCGGGGAACGCGCGGCCGGCCCTGGCTCAGTGGATCTCGGGTTCGGGGTTGCGCCCCGGCTTGGCCAGGAAGTCGAAGTCGCAGCCCAGGTCGGCCTGCTGCACGTGCTGCGAGAACAGCTCGCCGTAGCCGCGCTCGAAGCGGCGCTCCGGGCGTTTCCAGGCCGCGCGCCGCCGCTCGAGCTCGGCCTCGTCGACCTCGAGGCGCAGCACCCGGTTCGGCACGTCGAGCGTGATCATGTCGCCCTCGCGCACCAGCGCCAGCGGGCCGCCGACGTACGACTCGGGGGCCACGTGCAACACCACCGTCCCGTAGCTGGTGCCGCTCATCCGCGCGTCGGAGAGGCGGATCATGTCGCGCACGCCCTTCTGCAGCAGTTTCTTCGGCAGCGGCATCATGCCCCACTCGGGCATGCCCGGCCCGCCCTGCGGGCCCGAATTGCGCAGCACCAGAATGCAGCTCTCGTCGACGTCGAGCGCCGGGTCGTCCAGCCGTCGCTCGAGCTCGTTGTAGTCGTCGAAGACGATCGCCCGGCCGGTGTGCTGGAGCAGCGAGGGCGTGGCGGCCGAGGTCTTGATGACCGCGCCGTCGGGCGCCAGGTTGCCGCGCAGGATGGCCACGCCGCCTTCGGGTTCGAGCGGCGCGTCGCGGGTCAGGATCACGTCGGGGAGGTGGATCGGCGCGCCGGCGATCTCTTCGCCCAGCGTGCGGCCGGTGCAGGTGGGCGTGTCGCGATGGAGCAGGTCGCCGAGCGCCTCGAAGAAGGCGCGCGAGCCGCCCGCGTAGAACATGTCCTCCATCAGGTACTTGCCCGAGGGGCGCAGATTCAGCGTGACCGGCGTGGTCTTCGACAGGCGGTCGAAGTCGTCGAGCCCGATGTCGATGCCGGCGCGCCGTGCCATCGCCACGATGTGCACCACCGCGTTGGTCGAGCCGCCGCCGGCCATCATCACCGTGATCGCGTTCTCGAAGCTCTTGCGGCTCAGGATGTCCGAGGGCTTGAGGTCTTCCCAGACCATCTCCACGATGCGCCGGCCCGAGTTCGAGGCCAGCCGCGGGTGGTTGGAGTCGGCCGACGGGATCGTGGCGCCGCCGGGCAGGATGAAGCCCAGCACCTCGGCGATGGTGGCCATCGTGGAGGCGGTGCCGAAGGTCATGCAGGTGCCGAAGGAGCGCGCGATGCCTTCCTCGATCTCGTGCCAGTCGTCCTGCGTGATGTTGCCGGCGCGCAGCTCGGAGTGGTACTTCCAGACGTCGCTGCCCGAGCCCAGCTGCTGGCCGCGCCAGTTGCCGCGCAGCATCGGGCCCGCCGGCATGAAGATCGTGGGCAGGTTCATGCTGATCGCGCCCATCAGCAGCGCGGGCACGGTCTTGTCGCAGCCGCCCAGCAGCACGCAGCCGTCGGCCGGGTAGGAGCGCAGGATCTCCTCGGTCTCCATGGCCAGCAGGTTGCGGTACATCATCGTGGTCGGCTTCTGGAAGTTCTCCGACAGCGTGAGGGCCGGGATCTCCACCGGAAAGCCGCCCGCCTGCCAGATCCCCCGCTTGACTTCCTCGGCGCGGGTGCGGAAGTGCGCGTGGCAGGGATTGATGTCGCTCCAGGTGTTCACGATCGCGATCACCGGCTTGCCGGCGAACTCGCGCCGGTCGTAGCCGATCTGCAGCGTGCGCGAGCGGTGGCCGAAGGCGCGCAGCGTGTCGACGCCGTACCAGCGGTGGCTGCGGAGGTCTTCGGGTTTTCGGCGGGGGCGGTCGGCCATCGGGGAATCCTTTCTCGTCGGTTCTCTCGGGAGTCGCCGCGCCGCCGCATCACTCCTTGACCGCGCCGGTCATGCCGGAGACGTAGTACTCGACGAAGAAGGAGTAGATCACCGCCACCGGGAGCGACCCGAGTAGCGCGCCGGCCATCAGCGAGCCCCAATGGTAAACGTCTCCCTCGACCAGTTCCGTGATCACGCCCACCGGAACCGTCTTGACCTCGGACGAGGACACGAAGGTCAGCGCATAGATGAACTCGTTCCAGGACAGCGTGAACGCGAAGATGCCGGCCGAGATCAGGCCCGGCACCGCCAGCGGCAGGATGATCTTGACCAGGATCTCCCAGCGGGTCGCGCCGTCGATCAGCGCGCATTCCTCGAGCTCGTAGGGGATGGACCGGAAGTAGCCCATCAGCAGCCAGGTGCAGAACGGGATCAGGAAGGTCGGGTAGGTGAGGATCAGCGCCCAGCGCGTGTCGAACAGGCCCAGGTTGAACACGATGGCCGCCAGCGGGATGAACAGGATGCTGGGCGGCACCAGGTAGGCGAAGAAGATGGCCAGGCCCGCGGGCCGGGCGCCCTGGAAGCGCAGGCGCTCGATCGCGTAGGCGGCGAGCACCGAGGCGAACAGCGAGAAGAAGGTGGACACCACCGACACGATCATCGTGTTGAGCAGCCACTCGGGGTAGGGCGTCTCGAACAGCAGCTTGCGGAAGTGGTCCAGCGTGGGGCTGGACAGCCAGAACGGGTTGCCGTCGCGATCCAGCAATTCGGCGTTCGGCTTGAACGAAGTCATCCCCATCCAGTAGAAGGGGAAGAGCAGCACGAAGACGAAGATGCCGAGCGGGATGTAGACGGTGACCCAGCGACGGGGCATCGACTGCAGGAAATCCATCCCGACGCTTTCCTTCTGTTCGGCCATGTGAGCTCTCTGCGTGTTTCGTTGGTTCTGGTGGTCGACGGAGCGGGCTCAGCGGTCGGTGCCGCCCTGCTGCCAGGCGCGGCGCTGCAGGCCGAAGTAGCTGAACAGGATCGCCGCGAGCAGGAAGGGCACCATCGAGATCGCCAGCGCCGCGCCCTCGCCCAGCGCGCCGCCCGGGATGGCGCGCTGGAAGGACAGCGTGGCCATCAGGTGCGTGGCGTTGAGCGGCCCGCCGCGGGTCAGCACGTAGATCAGCTGGAAGTCGGTGAAGGTGAACAGCACCGAGAAGGTCATCACGACCGCGATGATCGGCGTGAGCATCGGGAGCGTGATGCTGCGGAACTGCTGCCAGGGCGTGGCGCCGTCGATGGCGGCGGCCTCGTACAGGCTCGGCGAGATCGTCTGCAGGCCGGCCAGCAGCGAGATCGCCACGAAGGGAATGCCCCGCCAGACGTTGGCTGCGATCGTGGAGAAGCGCGCCGCCCACGGGTCGCCGAGGAAGTTGACGTATTCGTCGATCAGCCCGAGGCGCGTCAGCACCCAGCTGATCACCGAGAACTGCGAGTCGTAGATCCACCAGAAGGCGATGGCCGACAGTGCGGTGGGCACGATCCAGGGCAGCAGGATCACCGCCCGGAAGAAACTCTTGAAGGGCAGGTGCTTGTTCAGCAGCAGGGCCAGCCACAGGCCCAGCACGAACTTCAGGATGCTGGCGACGATCGTGTAGAAGAGCGTGTTGAACAGCGAGAGCCGTGCCACGCTGTCGCCGAACAGGAACGCGTAGTTCTCGAGCCCGATGAATTCTCCGCCCCGGCCGATCTTCGTGTCGGTGAAGCCCAGCCAGACGCCGAGCCCCAGCGGATAGGTGAGAAAGACGAGCAGCAGCAGGGCAGCCGGCACCATGAACAGGATGCCCAGCGCGTTGCGATTGTTCTGGATCCTGGCAAGCACGACGATCCGCCCGGTAGGTTTGAAGAGAATTGACGGTCGCGGCACCCCCCTCGAAGGAGCGGCGCCGCGACCGGGGTCAGCTCGGCCCGATCAGACCTTGTAGTAGCGCTCGGCGCGCTTCTGGGCGCGCTCGGCGGCTTCCTTGGGCGAACGCTGGCCCGACGCGGCCTCGGCCATCATGTTGACCACGATGAAGTCGGCCATCGCACCGGCCGACGCGTAGCCGAGCTTGCCCGGCCAGCCGCCCGGCCGCATGATCTTGACCGCGTCGCGATACGGCGTGTGCTTGGCGTCGACCGTCCAGATCGGGTTCTTCGAGTACGCGTCGAGCGGGTGCGACACGTAGCCGATCGCCGCCTGCATCCACGGGCCGTACTGCTCTTCCTCCATCATGAACCGGATGAACTCCTTCGCGGCGTTCGGGAACTTCGTGTGCTTGAAGATCATCTGGTTGAAGAACAGGTTGAACTCGGTGGGCTGGCCCGCCGGTCCGATCGGCATGTTGGCGTGGTTGATGTCGGCCGCCATCTCCTTGAGCTTCGGATCGTTCGAGGTCTTGGCCGCGTAGTAGACCGAGATGCCGTTGCAGGTCAGGCTGACCTGGCCGTCGAGGAAGGCCTTGTTGTTGTTCGGGTCGAGCCAGGCGAGGGTTCCCGGTGCGAAAGTGGGGTACAGCTCGCGGATGTACTCCAGCGCCTTGATCGTCTCGGGGCTGTTGATGACGACCTTGTTGTCCTTGTCGACCAGGCTGCCGCCGAAGGCCCACAGGAGCCAGTGGCACCAGGTGTTGCCGTCGCCGGTGGCATTGCCCAGCGCGAAGCCGGCGGGCGTGCCCTTTTCCTTGAGTGCCTTGCACAGCTTCAGGAAGCCGTCCATGTCCTTCGGGAAGCTGTCGAAGCCGGCCGCCTTCATGTGGCTGGTGCGATAGACCATGCAGTTGCCGGCCGCGCCCAGCGGGATGCCGATCCAGTTCTTGCCGTCGGGGCGCAGGTACTGCTCGCAGACCGGGTACCAGCCGCCGTACTTCTTGCCGAGGTAATCGGCCAGGTCGGTCACGTCGACCAGCTTCTCGGGGTAGAGGTTGGCGTCGTCGTTGGTCGACAGGATGATGTCGGGGCCGGCGCCGGTGTTGGCGGCCACCGCTGCCTTGGGGCGGACGTCTTCCCAGCCCTCGTTGTCCACGCGGACCTCGACGCCGGTCTGCTCGGTGAACTTCTTGACGTTCGCCATGTACTGGTCGATGTCGCCCTGCACGAAGCGGCTCCAGCGCAGCACGCGCAGCTTGGCGCCCGGCTCGGGCTTGCCTGCCCATTGCGCATGGGCGCTGGGGATCCAGAGCGCGGGCGCGGCAACCGCCGTGCCTGCGGCAACCCCGGCGGTGGTTTTCAGGAAGTCGCGGCGTTGTGTCATGGTGTCTCCTCCGTCTGTTGCGGGTGGGTGTCGGCTGCGCGATCCGCGGACCAGTCCGCTAGAGCCGCTTGCCGCTTGCTGCGTCGAACACGTGAATCGCCTCGGGCGAGGGCTCGAGGAAGATCTTCGAGCCCGGGTGGAAGTCGTGACGCTCGCGGAACACCGCGGTAAGCTCGCCCGACGCGCACTTGGTGAACACCTGCGTGTCGGCGCCGGTGGGCTCGATCACGACCACCTCGGTGGGGATGCCGGCGCCGCCGAGCGTCAGGTGCTCGGGCCGGATGCCGAACACGACCTTGCGGCCGGGGTCGGTCTTCAGCCCGGGCGTGGGCACGCGGGTGCCGCCGGCCAGCTCCACGCTCGCGCCGTCGGCGCCGATCGTGCCGTCGAGCATGTTCATGGCCGGCGAGCCGATGAAGGTGGCCACGAAGGTGTTGGCCGGCCGGTCGTAGAGCTCGAGCGGGGCGCCGAGCTGCTCGACGATGCCGTCGTGCATGACGACGATCTTGTCGGCCATGGTCATGGCCTCGATCTGGTCGTGCGTGACGTAGATGGACGTGGTCTTGAGCCGCTGGTGCAGCTCCTTGATCTCGGTGCGCATCTGCACCCGCAGCTTGGCGTCGAGGTTCGACAGCGGCTCGTCGAACAGGAACACCTGGGGCTTGCGGACGATGGCCCGGCCCATGGCCACCCGCTGGCGCTGGCCGCCGGAGAGCTGGCGCGGGTAGCGGTCGAGGTACTGGGTGAGGCCCAGGATGCCCGCGGCCTCGTTGACCCGCTGGTCGATCTCGGCCTGCGGGCGCTTGGCCAGCTTGAGCGAGAAGGCCATGTTGTCGCGGACCTTCATGTGCGGGTAGAGCGCGTAGTTCTGGAAGACCATCGCGATGTCGCGCTCTTTGGGCTGGACGTTGTTGACCACCCGGTCGCCGATCCGGATCTGGCCCGCGGAGATCTCCTCGAGTCCCGCGATCATGCGCAGCAGCGTGGACTTGCCGCAGCCGGAGGGCCCCACCAGCACGCAGAATTCACCGTCGGAGATGGAGATGTCGACGCCGTGGATGACCTTGGTGGCGCCGAAAGATTTCTGTACGCCTTCGATGCTGACGGATGCCAAGCAGAGTCTCCCGATGAACCGTTCTCATTATGCCCCGCCCGGAACGATGCCGGCCGGAGTTTGCGGATTGTTTTCAGACTTTACAGCATCGTGGCCGCGGCGTGCAGATGTGGAACCCGCTTGACGCGGGTCAACGGGCCGCGGCGCGCCGGCGTGCACAGTCGGGATGCCCAGGCTTTCCCCTCGTTCGCTCCCCGATGAAACCCGTTTCCCGCGCATCGAACGCCCTCGCGAGCGCGCTCGAGCAGCGCCAGCGTGCCGCGGCGCGCTGGCGGGCGCTCGCGCTCGACTCGGGGCGGGTCGACGGCAGCCTTGCGGCCGCGCTCGCGCGGGTCAGCGCCAGCGAACAGCAGCACGCCGAGCAACTCGCCCGCGAGTTGCCGATGATCGACGGCGAGGAGCTCCTCCGGATCGTCGACGCGGGCGCGGAGTCCGACGAGCCGAGACCCGGCGCAGCCAGGTCCGCCGGCGCCGGCGCGCGTCAGGCGGGCAGGATCGCACGCGCGCTCGAGGACGCACTCAGGCAGGAGCGCCGGTTGCGGGCGGCCTTTGAGCAGCTGGCCGCGCGCACCCCCGACGACGAGGTCAAGGTCCGCGCGCTGGCGCTCGCGCTGGCGGAAACCCGCCACCTTCGGGCGCTGGAGGAGGCCGTCGCCTCGCTGCGATGTAAGCTCTAGGGATGGCAGGCCGGCCGCAGTCCCTGCGATCGGACGCCAGACTTCACCAAGGAAGATGCCCGACGATGAAAATTCCGCTTCAGATCAGCTTTCACGACATGCCCGTGTCCCCCGCGCTCGAGACCCTGATCCGGGAGAAGGCCGCCAAGCTCGAGCAGTTCCATCCGAACATGACCGGATGCCGGGTCGTGGTCGACAAGCCGCACAACCACAGCCAGCAGGGCGAGCAGTTCGCGGTGACGGTGGACGTTTCGGTTCCGGGGGCGAACCTGGTCGTGAATCACGTTCGCAACGAGGACGCGAACGTTGCGGTTCGCGACGCCTTCCTGGCGGCGCGCCGCCAGGTCGAGGATCACGTGAAGCGCAAGCAGGCCGAGGTCCGCCACCCGGGCCAGACCCCGATGGCCGAAGCCCCCGAAGCGCCGGAAGCCTGAGGCAAGCTCAGGCCAGTCCTGCCGCGCGCGCCGTGCTGGCGCGCGCCACCCCCACTTTCTCGCCGGCCACCAGGATCTCCTCCCAGGTGGTGCCGTCGACCGGAATGCCCTCGGCCAGGCGCTTCGCGCGGGTCTCGCGCTCGGGCTCGCCGGCGATCCGGACCTTGTCCACGCCGGGCGCGGGCGGCGACTGCCGCAGGGATTCCACGAAGGCCAGGCTCTCGCTGGTGAACGACTCGCCGCCGCCGCCGGCGCGGGCCGGGTCGATCAGGATGGTCAGCATGCCGTTGTAGACGCGGCGGCTGCCGTCGTGCGGCTTGTGCCAGGTGCCGCCGCCGGTCAGCGCGCCGCCCAGCAGCTCGCAGACCACCGCGAGCCCGGAGCCCTTGTGATCGCCGAAGGGCAGCAGCGCGCCCCAGGGCGGGATCACGACGTAGCGCGGGTCGTCGGTCGGCTGGCCCTTGTCGTCGATCAGCCTGCCGGGCGGGACCTTCTCGCCCTTGTTGTGGGCCACACGCATCTTGCCCTGCGCGACCGCGCTGGTGGCGAAGTCGAGGATCATCGGCGGCTGGCCGTCGAGCGGCACGCCGATGCAGCAGGGGTTCGTGCCGAAACGCGCATCGGAGCCGCCGAAGGGCGCCACGCTCGGGCGGGTCATCACGTTGACGAAATGCAGGGAGACCAGCCCCTCGGCGGTGGCCTGCTCGGCCCACTGGCCGATCCGGCCCAGGTGGTGGGCGTTGGCCAGGGTCATGATGCAGGCGCCGTGCTCGCGCGCGCGCGCGATGCCCATGGCCATCGCGGCCTTGCCGATCGTCTGGCCGTAGCCGCGCTCGCCGTCGAGCGCGAGCAGCACGCCCGAGTCCATCTTCACGCTGGGCTGGCGGTCGACCAGCAGGCCGCCTTCGAGGCGCGACTCGACGTAGCGCGGGATCATGCCCACGCCGTGCGAGTCGTGGCCGGTCAGGTTGGCGCCGACCAGGCTCTCGGCGACCTGTTGCGCCTCCTCGGCCGAGCTGCCGCCGGCCGACACGATGGCGGCGATGGCGCGCGTGAGGGCCTGCGATTCGATCGTGATGTATTCCGCCATGCCTGTCGTCTCCTTCCGGCCACCGTGGCCAACGGGTCTGCAGTTTACTGCGCGGCGGCCGGGCCCAGAGGGCGGCTCGGTACAATCGAGCGCGATCCCGGAACGACCCGGCGCGGATCCGCGCCCGAATCGCAACCAGAACCAGAACGAAAGGAGCCCCGATTGGAACTGCCCGTGAACGCCTTCAAGCACGCGATCGCCGCCGGCCGGCCGCAGATCGGCCTGTGGTCCAGCATCCCGTCGAACTACACGGTGGAGGTGATCGCTGGGGCAGGTTTCGACTGGATCCTGCTCGATACCGAGCACTCGCCCAACGACCTCGAGTCGGTGTTCTCGCAGCTGCAGGCGGCGGCCGGCTATCCGCAGACCTCGGCCATCGTGCGCGTGCCCTGGAGCGACCAGGTGATCCTGAAGCGCTACCTCGACGCCGGCGTGCAGACGGTGCTGATCCCCTTCGTGTCCACCGCCGAGGAGGCGCGCGCGGCGGTTTCCTACACCCGTTATCCGCCCAAGGGGGTTCGCGGCGTGGGCGGCACCACCCGGGCCACGCGCTTCGGCCGGGTGCGCGACTACACGAAGCACGTCGAGCGCGAACTCTGCGTGCTGGTGCAGGTCGAAACGAAGCAGGGCCTGGAGGAGATCGAGGCGATCTGCGCGGTCGACGGCGTGGACGGCGTGTTCATCGGGCCGGCCGACCTGCACGCCTCGCTGGGCTACACCGGCGAGACCGGCAATCCGGAAGTGCTGCCCATCATCGACGACGCGATCCGCCGGATTCGGGCCGCCGGCAAGGCGCCGGGCGTGCTCACGCCGGTCGAGTCGCTGGCCCGGCGCTGGCTCGACTGCGGCGCGCTGTTCGTGGCGGTGGGTGCCGACGTGGGCGTGCTGGCGCGCGGCGCCGAGGCGCTGGCCCAGCGCTTCAAGGCCTGACGGCGAGCGGATTCCGGCCATGCAGCTCGAGCTCGACAAGCGCGTCGTCGTCGTGACCGGCGCCAGCAAGGGAATCGGCTTCGCCTGCGCGAAGGCCTTCGCCCGCGAGGGCGCCACCGTGGTGGGCGTGTCCCGCTCGGCCGAAGCGCTCGAGCGGGCGCGCGAGCGGCTGGCCGCCGAGGGGCTGGCCATGGCGGTGGTGGCAGCCGATCTGCGCGACGCCGATGCGGCGCTCGCGGCGGTGGGCGAGATCGAGGCCACGATCGGCCCGATCGACGTGCTGGTCAACTCGGCCGGCGCGGCGCGGCGCTACGGCCCCGACGAGCTCGACGCCGCCGCCTTCAGGCAGGCGATGGACGCCAAGTACTTCACCACGGTCCACATGATGGAGCCGGTTGCGAAGCGGATGGCCGCGCGCGGCCGCGGCGCGATCGTGAACATCGTCGGCCAGGGCGGCCGGCAGGCCGGCACGATGCACATCGCCGGCGGGTCGGCCAACGCGGCGCTGATGCTGGCCACGGTCGGCATGGCCCAGGCCTGGGCGGCCAAGGGCGTGCGGGTCAACGCGATCAACCCCGGCCTCACCCGGACCTCGCGGGTCGAGGAGGGCCTGGAGGCCGAGTCGCGCGCCACCGGCGCGAGCCGCGATGCGCTGCTGGCGAAGTCGATCGCGAAGATCCCGATGGGACGGATGGCCGAGCCCGAGGAGATCGCCGACGTGGCGCTGTTCCTGGCCTCGCCGCGCGCCTCGTACGTCTCGGGCGCGATCGTGCCGATGGACGGCTGTGCGGCTTCGGTGATCTGAGCGCGGCGCACCGCGATGCACGAGTCGGGCATTCCCCACCTGCGCGAGGCGCTGCTCTTCCTCGCGCTGGCCGGGATCCTGATCCCGCTGCTGCAGCGCTTCCGGATCAGCAACGTGCTCGGCTTCCTCGTCGTGGGCCTGGTCGTCGGGCCCTTCGGGCTGGGCCGCTTCGCGGCCGACCTGCCCTGGCTCTCCTGGCTCTCGTTCTCGGGCGGGCCGGGTGTGGCGGCGCTGGCCGAGATGGGCGTGATGTTCCTGATGTTCTCGATCGGGCTGGAGCTTTCCACCGAACGGCTGTGGGCGATGCGTCGCTGGGTCTTCGGCGCGGGCACGCTGCAGATCGTGGTGACCGCGGTCGCGGTCGGGCTGATCGCGGCGCGCTTCGGTCACGCGGCCGACACCGCACTGCTGATCGGGCTCATCCTGGCCTTCTCCTCCACCGCGGTGGTGATGCAGTTGCTCAGCGCCCGGCACGAGCTCGGCACGCCGACCGGGCGCTCGGTGTTCTCGATCCTGCTGATGCAGGACCTGGCCGTGGTGCCGGTGCTGATCCTGGTCGGGACCCTGGGCAGTCCGGGCGGCGGCGGCGTGACGCTGTCGGTGGCCATCGCGCTGCTGAAGGCGGCCGCGGCGATCGCGTTCATCTACCTGCTCGGCCGGCGGGTCATCCGGCCGCTGTTCCGCTGGTTCGCCGCATCCCGGCAGGCCGACACCTTCATGGCGCTGACGCTGCTGAGCTCGCTGGGCATCGCGTCGCTGACCTTCGCCGCCGGGCTGTCGATGGCGCTGGGCGCGTTCCTCGCCGGGCTCTTGCTGGCGGAGACCGAGTTCCGCCATGAGGTCGAGGTCACGATCGAGCCGTTCCGCGGGCTGCTGATGGGCCTGTTCTTCATGTCGGTGGGCATGGGCATCGACCCGGCCGCCATCCTGCGCAGTCCGGGCTGGCTGCTGGCGGCGCTGCTCGGCCTGTTCGCGCTGAAGTCGCTGGTGGTCGCGGTGCTGGCGCGGGCGTTCGGGCTGGCCACCGGCCGCAGCGTCGAAGCCGGACTGCTGCTCGGCCAGGGCGGCGAGTTCGCATTCATCGTGATCGGCGCGGCGCTGGCCTCGAAGCTGCTCGATGCGCAGCTCGCCGCCTCGCTGATGCTGCTGATCGGCCTGTCGCTGTTCGTCACGCCGCTCTTCGCTTCGCTGGGCCGGGCGCTGGGCGAGCGGATCGAGCGGTCCCGGGTGGCACCCGCGGCCGGCGAAGTCGAGTTGCCGCGCGGGCTGGACGGTCACGTGGTGATCGCCGGCTACGGCCGGGTCGGGCAGCTGATGTCCGGGCTGCTCGACGCGCAGGGCATCGCCTGGGTGGCGATCGACGACCGGCCGGCCACGGCGGCGCGCTTCCACTCGAAGGGCCTGCCGGTCTTCGTGGGCGATGCCGGCCGCGCCGAGCTGCTGCGCAGGCTCGGCCTGGATGCCGCGCGCGCGGTGGGGCTCACGATGGACCAGCCCGCCGCGGCGCTGCACGCGCTGGCCGCGCTGCGGCAGGAGTGGCCGGCCCTGCCGGTGCTGGCGCGGGCCCGCGACGAGGCGCACGCGGCCGAGCTGCGCCGAGCGGGGGCGTCGGAGGTGGTGCCCGAGACGCTGGAGTCCGCGCTGCAGCTCGGGGCCCGGGTGCTCGACACGGCCGGCCTGCCCGAGGAGGCGGTCGCGCGGCTGGTCGAGCTGGAGCGCGGGCGTCGCCAGGCGTCATGGAGCGCCGGCGGCTCGCGCCGCGAGGCGGACTGAACCGGGCCCGGCCGCGGGCGCTCCGACGCGGCCTCGGCGGGAGACCTCGGCGGGGGGCCTCAGCGAGGCTGCCTCGGCGGGGGGGCTTCAGCGAGGCGGGATCGGCGGGCTGCCCCGGCGCGCAGCTTCGCGCGCGCCGACGTCGGCGATCCAGGCCTGCGCGGTGACCAGGTCGCCGTAGCAGGCCACCTGGTCGGTGACGGTGCGCGCGGCGCGCTCGAGCAGCTGGATGTCGGCCTCGTGCTGGCGCGCGACGTGAGGGTCTTCCAGGAACAGCACCCGCTGGCAGGCGCCGTCGAGCAGCAGCTCGGCGATCTGCGCGTCGCCGCCCAGCGGCCCGCTCTTCAGCGCGCGGACCCAGTCGCCCTGACGTTCCGGGCGCAGTTCCCGGGCCAGCGCGTTCAGCAGCCCGCCGGTGGTTCCGGTGGCCACCCGCATCGCGAAGCGGTCGAAGAAGTCGAAGTGTGCGCGGACCAGCTCGATCATCTCGGCCTTGCGCGCGTCGTGGGCCACCAGCGCGATCGCCTGCGAGCCGAAGTCGAAGACCGGGTCGAGCGCCGGGTTGGGCGCGGCGCCGGCGGCCACCGCGCGCAGCTCGAACCACTCGCGCGCGCCGAGCAACGTGGACAGGAAGGGCCTGGCGTGGATGATGCACTGGCGCTTGAGCGCGACCGCCTCGGGGAAGGTCGACGACGGATCGACCGGGTCGATCAGGTAGATCGCCGCGTGGATCGCGCCGGCGGGGTCGGGATCGACCACCCGCGACACCAGGCGCATCAGTCCGCCCTCGCGGCCGTAGGGGTAGCGGACCAGCCCCGGGTAGCCCTCGAGCAGGCCTTCACGGCGGATCGCGTCGTGCGTGCGGCCGACCGCAAGCAGGGTGGGCCGAAGCGGATCGCGGACCGCCGGCTCGATCTCGCGGATCAGCCGGAACAGCGCGGCGTCGGGCGCGTCGTGGTGCAGACGGTTGGCGGCGAGTCCGATCCGCAGGGAAGGGCTGTCGGAACGAGAAGGGGGAAGGGAGAAGGGGGAAGGGGATGGCATGGGGCGGATCGCTTAAGCTTGGGGCGGTCGATACCGAATGATGCCTGCGTGACGATGACGAATGACAGCGTGAAGAAGGACGGCACTCCGCCGAGCGACGGAAATCGCACGGCCCTGCCCGAACCGAGCTTCGATCGGTTCCCGCGCCACGAGGCGCTGGGGCGGCTGCTGCGCGGCTATGCGCAGGCGCGGCCGGACCTGTTCGAGCTGCGCGAGCTGGGGCGCAGCTGGGAAGGGCGCGAGATCTGGCTGCTGGTGGCGACCCAGCGCGCCACCGGGCCCGACACCGACAAGCCGGCCTTCTGGGTGGACGGCAACATCCATGCGGCCGAGCTGACCGCCTGCACCGCGGTGCTGTACTGGCTGCACCAGCTGGCCACCGGCTACGGCAGCGACCCGAAGATCACCGCGCTGCTCGACACCCGCTGCGTGTACCTGTGCCCGCGGCTCAACCCGGACGGCGCCGAGCTGGCGCTGGCCGACCGGCCGCGGCACATCCGGTCCTCGACGCGGCCGTATCCCTTCGACGAAGCGCCGGTCGACGGCCTCACCGTGGAGGACGTCGACGGCGACGGCCGCATCCTCACGATGCGGATCCAGGATCCGCACGGCGGCTGGAAGCCGCACCCCGAGGAGCCGCGCCTGCTCGTGCCGCGCGAGCCCGGCGACCTGCAGGGGCCCTTCTACCGGGTGATCCCGGAGGGCCTGCTGACGAACTGGGACGGCGTGTCGGTCAACGTCAACCGCGACCGCGAAGGCCTGGACCTGAACCGCAACTTCCCGCCCAACTGGCGGCAGGAGTTCGAGCAGGTCGGCGCGGGCCCCTTTCCGACCAGCGAGCCCGAGGTCCGGGCCATGGTGCAGTTCGTGGCCGATCACCCGAACATCGGCGCCGCGGTCAGCTTCCACACGCACAGCGGCGTGATCCTGCGGCCGATGGGCGGCGAGGCCGACGAGCAGATGATTCCCGAGGACCTGTGGACGATCAAGCGGCTGTCGAAGCTCGGCGAGCGCCTGACCGGCTACCCGTCGGTGAGCATCTTCCACGACTTCAAGTACCACCCGAACGAGGTGATCAGCGGCACGCAGGACTGGTTCTACGAGCACCTGGGCGCGCTGTTCTGGACCGTGGAGCTGTGGGCGCCGAACCGGGAGGCCGGCATCACCGGCTACGACTGGATCGGCTGGTACCGCGAGCATCCGCCCGAGGACGACCTGAAGCTGCTGGCCTGGAGCGACGCGCAGTGCGGCGGCAAGGCGCACGTCGACTGGTACCCGTTCGAGCATCCGCAGCTGGGCCGCGTCGAGCTGGGCGGCTGGGACCGGATGAACTACTGGCGCAATCCGCCGCCCGAGCTGCGCGAGCGCGAAGTGGCCCGCTTCCCGGACTGGCTCGCCACGCTGGCGCTGTCGCTGCCCCGGCTCGAGCTGATCTCGGCCGAGGCCGTGCCGCTCGGGCACGACGCCGGGGACGATGACGAGCAGCCCTGGCGGGTACGGCTGGTCGTCGGCAACGCCGGCTACCTGCCGCAGTACGTGACGAAGCGCGCGCAGGCGCGCAAGACGGTGCGGGGCGTGATGATGTCGATCGACCTGCCCGAGGGCGCCGAACTGGTGTCCGGCAAGCATCGGGAAGAAGCGGCGCAGCTGGAAGGCCATGCGCCCGCGACCTCCTTGCAGGCCTTCCTGCCCGCGCGCAGCGTGACCGGCGACCGGACCCACCGCGACTGGATCGTGCGGGCGCCGGCCGGCGCGACGCTCGTGCTCGCCGCCGACGGCGGGCGTGCCGGCAAGCTTCGCGTGGCGCTGACGCTGGGGCGTTGAAGTGGGCGGCGACCGTACCGGCGAACGTACCAGCGACCGTACCGGCGCGGGGGCCTGACACTGCCGCCGGCGGGCGGCCCGGCCGGACCGGGACGGTCGCGGCCGGCGGGTATAGGCTTTGAGCATCGAAGGCTCGCGCTCGCCTGACAGGCGCGGCCGGTCAATCCGCAACGAGGCGCCACGATGAACGACCGAACCGACCTTCCCGAAGACCTGCTCGCACGCCGCGTGGCCACGATGCGCAGCTCCGCGGTGCGTGACCTGCTGCACGACGCGCGTCGGCCCGGCATGCTGTCTCTCGCGGGCGGACTGCCGGCGCCTGACCTCTTCGACGTCGAAGGCCTTCGCGCCGCGGCGGACGCGGCGCTGGCCCAGGCGCCACGCGAAGCGCTGCAGTACGGCACGACCGAGGGCGACACGGCGCTGCGCGCGCTGCTGGCGGCCGGCCTGCGCGCGCGCGGCGCCGCGGTGGCCGACGACGCGCCGCTGGTCACCACGGGTTCGCAGCAGGCGCTGGACCTGGTGGCCCGCGCGCTGCTCGAGCCGGGCGACGGCGTGGTGGTGGAGCGGCCCGGCTACCTCGCGGCGCTGCAGGTCTTCGCGTTGACCGAGGCCCGCTGCGTGGGCGTGGCCGGCGATGCGCACGGCCTGCGCGTCGACGACCTGCCCGAGCTTGCCGCCGAGGCCGGTCGGCAAGACCCGGCCGGCCGGCAAGACCGCGCGAGCGCATCCCGCGCCGGCGGCCGTCTGAAGCTGGCCTACGTGGTCACGAACTTCGCCAACCCCACCGGCGCCACGCTGAGCCTGGAGCGCCGCATCGCCCTGCTCGAATGGGCGGTGCGCAACCGGGTGTTCGTGCTCGAGGACGATCCCTACGGCGGCCTGCGCGTCGAGGGCGAGCACCTGCCGCCGCTGCTCGCGCTGGCCGAGCGCGTGCCCGGCGCGGCCGACTGGTGCGGCTACGTGTCGTCGCTGTCCAAGATCCTGGCGCCCGGCCTGCGGATCGGCTACGCGGTGCTGCCCGAGTGGCTGCGCGGACCGGTGGTGCGCACCAAGCAGGCGCTCGACCTGCACACCTCGACACTGGCCCAGGCGATCGCCGCCCGCTACCTGGCCGGCGGCCGTCTCGAAGCGCGGATGCCCGCGATGCGCGAGGCCTACCGCGAGCGCCGTGACGCGCTGTGCGAGGCGCTGGCGGCCGCCTTCGGCGACACGCTGCAACTGTCCAGACCCGACGGCGGCATGTTCGTCTGGGCGCGCTTCGCCGACGGCACGGACACCACCCGCCTGCTGCCGGTGGCGCGCGATGCCGGGATGATCTTCGTGCCCGGCGAGGCCTTCTACGACGCGGCGCCGGACCGCGCCACGCTGCGGCTCAGCTTCGCGACCGCCACGCCGGCCC
>MEEC01000032.1 GCA_001724315.1 Lautropia sp. SCN 70-15
GGGCACGCCGCAGGCCTGCGCGAGCCGCTCGCGGATCGCGCGCTGCAGCGGGTGGTCGAAATCGAGGTAGTCGTCCATCGGCGCGCCGTGCAAGGCGCACCAGGCCAGGAAGCCCGCGTGCTTGCCCGAGCAGTTGTTTTCGATCTCGGTGAAGCGCTCGCCCGGTTGCGGCTCGGTTCCGGTCGCCGCGAAGCGCAAGGGCACGTGACAGCCGCACTGCAGCCTGGCCGGCGACGCGCCGGCGCGCCCCAGCATGCCGCCGACCACTGCCAGGTGCATCGGCTCGGCCGAATGACTCGCGCACATCAGCGCGAGTTCGCGCGCCCCGAACCCGAAGCGCGCCGGCCCGCCGTCGAGCACGAAGGGCAGCGCCTGGAAGGGCTTGATCGTGGAGCGGGTGAACGACCCGAAGTCGGGGTCGCCGGCGCTGGCCACCAGTCGGCCCGAGGCGTCGACCACCGCCACCGAGCCGGCGTGCCGGTTCTCGACGTGCTCGCCCTGGCCGGGCAGGCCCCCTCGGGTGGTCTCGACGAGGATCTCGTGCATTGGTGACATGTGGGCTCCGGGGCGCGCGGCGCTCGCGCGGAGCACGGCGCGACGCGCAACGCGCAACGCGAAGCGATCTTACTGGAAGCGCGCGATGCGATAATCGCGGCTCGTCCGCCACCGACCGGAACCACCGTGCGTGTCCTGAAGGAGCTCTTCGACAACAACCGCGCCTGGGCCAAGCGGATCTCCGAGCAGGATCCGGAGTTCTTCGCGAAGCTCTCGCGCCAGCAGTCGCCGCGCTACCTGTGGATCGGCTGCTCCGACAGCCGCGTGCCGGCCAACGAGATCATCGGCCTGCCGCCGGGCGAGGTCTTCGTCCACCGCAACGTGGCCAACGTGGTCGCCTACAGCGACCTGAACTGCCTGTCCGTCATGCAGTTCGCGGTCGAGGTGCTGAAGGTCGAGCACATCATGGTCGTGGGCCACTACGGCTGCGGCGGCGTGCGCGCGGTGCTGCGCCAGGACCGGGTCGGCCTGGTCGACAACTGGCTGCGCAACGTGCAGGACGTGCGCGAGCGGCATCCGGCGCGTATCCGCCCGCTGTACCACGAGTCGCACCAGGTCGACCGGCTCTGCGAGCTCAACGTCATCGAGCAGGTCCGCAACGTGGCGCGCACCACCATCGTGCTCGACGCCTGGGAGCGCAAGCGGCCGCTCACGCTGCACGGCTGGATCTACGGCCTGAAGGACGGGCTGCTGCGCGACCTCGGCATGACCGCTGCGTCGCTCAAGGAGCTCGAGCAGGCCTACGAGGTGGCGCTTAAGGCCCTGGACTGATGGCGCGCGTCACCGTCATCGGTGCCGGCGTGGTCGGCGTGAGCTCGGCCTGGTACCTGGCCCGAGCGGGCTTCGAGGTCACGGTGGTCGACCGACAGGCCGCTCCCGCCGCCGAGACCAGCTTCGCCAACGGCGGCCAGATCGCCGTGAGCCACTCCGAGCCCTGGGCCAACCCGCAGGCGCCGCTGAAGGTGCTGAAGTGGCAGATGCAGGCCGACGCCCCGCTGCTGTTCCGGCCGCGCGCCGACTGGCGGCAGTGGTGGTGGCTGGCGGCCTTCCTGCGCGAGTGCACCGCCGCGCGCACCCGCGAGAACATCCGCCGGCTCGTATCCCTGGGCGTGTACAGCCGCGACTGCCTGCGCGCGCTGCGCGAGGAAACCGGCATCGACTACCAGGCGCAGACCCGCGGCATCGTCCACTTCTACACCGACGCAGCGGAGTTCGAGGCCGCCCGCGAGCCGGCGCGGCTGATGACCGAACTGGGCTGCGAGCGTCGCATCGTCGACGCGCAGGAGGCCGCGCGCATCGAGCCGGCGCTGGCGTCGATCGGCACCGCGCTGGCCGGCGCCACCTTCTCGCCCGACGACGAATCGGGCGACGCGCATCGTTTCACGATCGAGCTGGCACGGCGCTGCGAGGCGGCCGGCGTGCGCTTCTTGCACGGCCACCAGGTGACCGCACTGAGACCGGCGTCGCAAGGCCGCGTCGACCACGCCGAGGCGATCGGCCCCGATGGCCGCTACACCCGCCTCGATTCGGACCACTGGGTGCTCGCGGCGGGCAGCTGGAGCCCGCTGCTGGCCGCCCCGCTCGGCATCCGGCTCAACGTGTACCCGGCCAAGGGCTATTCGGTCACGATGCCGGTGGCCGACCCGGACAAGGCCTGGCAGGCCTCGCTGACCGACGACGCGCACAAGCTGGTGTTCTCGCGGCTGGGCGACCGGCTGCGCATCGCCGGCACGGCGGAATTGTCGGGCTGGGACCGCGCGCTGAACCGCCGCCGCTGCGAGGCGATCCTCGCGCGGGTCCGGCAGCTCTTCCCCGGCGCCGGCGACGCCGATCGTGCCGAGTTCTGGAGCGGCCTGCGGCCGGCCACGCCGTCCAACCTGCCCTGCCTGGGCCCGACCCGCTACGCGAACCTGCACCTGAATACCGGCCACGGCACGCTGGGCTGGACCCTGGCCTGCGGCTCGGGGCGGGTGCTGGCCGACATGCTGGGCGGCCGGCGGCCCGAAGTGGCATGGAACGCCGGTTCATAGCGAGTTTATGCGGGTTTACAAGAATTCTGTAAACTCGCTAACTTCAGTATAAACTCGCGCCGATGGACCCGATCCTCAACCCCTACGCCCCGGGCGCCGGCACGCCGCCGCCCGAGCTGGCCGGGCGCGACGCGCTGCTCGAATCGGTGCGGATCGCGATCGAGCGGGCGCGTCGCGGACTGCCGGCCAAGAGCGTGCTGATGGTGGGCCTGCGCGGCGTCGGCAAGACCGTGCTTCTCGACCGGATGCGCGACGAAGCCGAGGGCGCCGACGTGCATACGGTCCGCATCGAGGCGCCCGAGCGCCGCTCCCTGCCTGCGCTGCTGGCGCCGCAGTTGCGCCAGGCCCTGCTGCGCCTGAGCCGCAACGAGCAGGCGCGCGACCTTGCCCAGCGCGCCCTGCGCGCGCTGGCCGGCTTCGTGGGGGCGCTGAAGGTCAAGTACGAGGACATCGAGGTCGGCCTGGACTTCGACCCCGAGCCGGGCCTGGCCGACAACGGCGACCTGGAGCACGACCTGCAGGCCCTGCTCGAGACAGTGGGCGCCGCCGCCGCGCAGGCCGGCACCGCGCTGGTCATGTTCGTCGACGAGCTGCAGTACGTAAAGGAAGCCGAACTGGCGGCGCTCATCACCGCCCTGCACCGCTGCGCCCAGCGGCGCCTGCCGGTGGCCCTGGTCGGCGCCGGCCTGCCCCAGCTGCGCGGCCAGATGGGCGAGGCGAAATCCTACGCCGAACGCCTGTTCGACTTCCCCGAGGTCGGGCCGCTCTCGCCCGAGGCCGCCACGCTCGCCATCGCCAAACCCGCGCTCGACCAGGGCGTGGCGTTCGAGGCGGCCGCGGTGGACCGAATCGTCGCCGAGACCCGCGGCTACCCCTACTTCCTGCAGGAATGGGGCAAGCACGCCTGGGACGCCGCAGCCGCCTCGCCGATCACGCTCGACGACGTAAGGGCGGCGTCCGCCAGCGCCCTGGCCGCGCTCGACGAGAGCTTCTTTCGCGTGCGCTTCGACCGCCTCACGCCCACCGAGAAGCGATACCTGCGCGCCATGGCCGACCTGGGCCCGGGCCCGCACCGCTCCGGCGACATCGCCGACCGGCTCGGGCGAAAGGTCACCTCGCTCGCCCCGACCCGCAACCAGCTGATCGCCAAGGGCATGATCTGGAGCCCGAGCCACGGCGACACGGCCTTCACCGTGCCGCTGTTCGACGCCTTCATGAAGCGCATCATGCCCGGCGACGATTGGCGCGACTGACGAAACGAACGGAATCCACATGACCGACGCACCCGACACGCTGAGCCTCGCCACCGACGACCTCGGCCACGACGAGATGTACCTGCTGCTGCGCGACTCGATCGCGCCGCGCCCGATCGCGTGGGTCTCCACCGCCGACGAGCAGGGCCACGCCAACCTGGCGCCCTACAGCTTCTTCAACGTGTGCAGCTCGCACCCGCCGGTGCTGGGCTTCGCGGTGGGCCCGCGCCCGAAGACCGCGGCGAGCGGCGGCGCTCAGTACAAGGACACCCTCGACAACATCCGAGCCACCGGCGAGATGGTGATCAACATGGTGCCCGAGACCCTGCTCGAGCCGATGGTGAAGACCTCGACCAACCTGCCCCCGGGCGAGGACGAGTTCGCGCACGCCGGCCTTCAGCCGGTGGCCTCGGAATCGGTGCGCCCGCCCCGCGTGCTCGGTTCGCCGGTGGCCTTCGAATGCGTGCTCCACCAGATCGTGGAGATCGGCAACCACCACTGGGTCATGGGCCGCGTGGTGCGCACCCATGTGGACCGGCGCATCTACCTGGGCGAGTACAAGGGGATGAACCACCGCGTCGACCCGATGCGGGTCGAGTCGCTGCGCCCGGTAGGCCGCCTGGGCCGCGCCTGGTACGTGAAGATCCGCGAGATCGAGACGGTGCTGCGCGCCGACGGCCCGAACGATTGACCAACGACACCCGACACACCGAAGGACCCGCCCGATGAAGTTCAAGATGGCCGAAAACTCGCTGTTCGCGATCCTGCTGCGCTCGTCGTGGTGGATCAGCGCGGCGGTCGGCTTGGCCTTCGTGCTCGCCGCGAAGGCGATCCTGCCGGACAAGTACTTCATCGTGGGCGCCTTCGGCGCGCTGCCCTTCTTCGTCATCTCTGCGATGGCCGCCTGGAAGCAGCTGCGCGCGCCGAGCCCGGCCAAGGTGGCGAAGACGCTCGAGGCGGCGGGCGAGATGTACTGGGCCGATTTCGCCGCCACCTTCGAGGCCGGGCTGCGCGCCGACGGCTACACGGTCGAGCGCATCGACGGCGGCGCCGACTTCCTGACCGTCAAGGCCGGCCGCACCGCGGTGGTGGCAGCGCGCCGATGGAAGGGCGCGAAGCTGGGTCTGGAGCCGCTGCGCGAGCTGCAGGCGCTGCGCGAGAAACGCGACACGCACGACGCGGTGTTCGTGACGATCGGCGAGGTCACCGAGAAGGCCGCGCAGTTCGCGCGCAGCAATGGCATCCGGATGCTGGCTGGCGCCGAGCTGGCGAAGCTGGTCGACGCGGGCAGGAAAGGGCGCGCCGGCTGACTGAGAGCGGAAGGGGGCGGCACCCGGCGCGCTTGCGCAGCGCCGCACCCCCTTCCACCTTCAGGCCTCGGCCCGCGCCTTCCGGAGGAACTCCAGCAGCAAGCGCGCCGTCTCCTCCGGCTGCTCCTGCTGCACCCAGTGTCCGGCGCCGTCCAGCAGGTGGCAGCCGAGCATCCGCGTGCAGGCCTTTTCCTGCATCGCCTCCAGCGCGCCGGGCCGCTGGCGAATGCCCCAGTCGGCCGCGCCCGCGATGAAGCAGGAGGGCACGTCGATCGTGCGGCCGGCGTAGAGCGACAGCTCCGCGTTGAAGCGATCGGAGATTGCGCAGCGGTACCACTGCAGCCCGCCCTGGAAGCCGGTGCGCGCGTACTCGCCGCTGTAGACGCGCAGTTCCTCGTCGGGCAGCCAGCGGCAGGCGGCGATCTGCTCGCGTGACGGCATCTCGGGCGCGACGGTGGCGGCCATGTCCTGCCGCGCGTCCATCACGTAGTAGGTCGGCAGCTTCGCCAGCTCGGCCGCTGTCCAGGCCGCGAGCGGGTAGGGCCGGTTGCCCGGCCAGTCGGCGCTCTTGAAATGGTAGTAGGCGCGCAGGAAGTCGTGCAGGCCCTGCGGACAGCGCCACATGTCGGCGTTGGCCTCGCGCGTGGCGTAGTACCACTGGTAGTGCTTGCGCGGCGGGTCGAGCGCGGCCAGGTCCTCGTGGATGCGCGAATCGGCCGGTGCGAAGGGCAGGGCCGGCGGCCCGGCGAAGGGCGCGCTCATCATCGCGACCGCGCGGAACACGTCGGGCCGGATCAGCGCGCACCAGGCGGCCACCGGCGAGCCGAAGTCGTGGCCGATCACCGCCGCCACCGAGCGATGGCCGAGCGCGAAGACCAGCGCCAGCGCGTCGCGCACCAGCGAAGGCATCGAGAAGGCGGCCAGGTCGCCGTCGTAGTCGGGGTCCCAGCCGGTGGTGCGGCCATAGCCGCGCTGGTCCGGCGCCACCACGTGATAGCCGGCCCGAGCGAGCGCCGGCATGATCTTGCGCCAGCTGTACGCGAGCTCGGGGAAGCCGTGGAGCAGGAGCAGCAAGGGCCGGCCCGGAGTCTCGTGGCCGGCCTCGAGGACGTGCATGTCCAGGCCGTTGATGCCAGGGAGGTGGCGGGAGCGGATGCCTTGGGGCAGGGGGCGCGACGATGCCCTCTGCTGTGCGTTGTCGGGGGTGCTCACGTTCTGTCGCCCTCACGCGGCACGCGCGTGTCGATATCTTCGAGGAATCCACGCAAGGATCCTAGGCTGGGCAATGGCACCAGCACGGCACGCCCTTCGTGCATCAAGAACTCGATTCTCTGGCCCGGCCGAATTGCCAAGGCTTCCCGGATGTCTTGGGGCAGGGGGAGGGCTGCGGACATCGTGATCACTCAGCGTGCTTGCTTTGGAACGAAGCGCACGCCTTCGATTCCTTCGAAGTCGGCGTCTTGGGTCCACAGCGTTGCGTCATGGGCGCGCGCCGTCGCCAGCATGATCGAATCCGCCAGCGGCAGCTTGTGACTCAATCCCGTCTGTGCTGCGCGCAACGCCAACTCGGCATCGAGATCCACGACGCGCCCCTGCCGCATCTGCGCGACGGCCTGCAGGGCGGCGTTCTCGCCCCGCTGCTGAAGCACTCGCTTGAATACCTCGAGCAGGCTGATCGTCGGTACCACAAGTGCGTCGGTGTCGAGGATGGCCTTCTCGAAGAAGGCCGCATTCGGGCCATCGGAGAAGAACTCGAGCCAGCCCGAGGAATCAACGACGTTCAAACCCGGTCCTTGTCACGCGGCACACGCGTGTCGATGCCCTTGAGGAAGCCGCGCATCGACTTCATGTCGCGCACCGGAACGAACTCGGCCCGCCCTTCGTGCACGATGATCTCGATCTTCTGCCCCGGCCTGATCGACAGCGACTCGCGGACATCCTTAGGGATGACCACCTGGAATTTTTCGGAAACAGTGACTGTTGTCATACAGATTCCTTATCGATGGCAGAATCGTAAGATGGACGGTCGGTGCAGTCAATGCGAACCGCGAGCCCGAGCACCGATGCCAGCCGATGGGATGCCGCCGTGAACTCCGCCATGAGCTGCTCGACAATTTCTTCGGTCGGCTGAATTCGATCCGCGAACGCTATAGCGGGTCCGAGCGACAGCATTCCGCGGCTCCAGTCTCCCTCACGGTAGCAGTGATCGCGCGCATACCGGCCGAGTATCAACTCGCCAAATGCTTCGTGGTTGTCCGCACCCGATGCCTCGATTCGTGCCACTTCCTCGGCGGTATCGTTGCGCAGAACGCGCCATGTGTTGCGTAACGAACGAAGCACGGTCATGGTCGAGTTCTCGTCGCACTCCAGCAGCCGGTTCTTGTAGGCCGGGTGAACTGCGATCTCCTCGGCAACGAGGAAGCGGCTCCCCATGACCACCGCGCCCGCGCCAAGCGACAGCGCCGCAAGAATCTGCGCGCCGGTCCCGATTCCGCCGCCCAGCGCGAACGGAATCCGAAGTCGTTCGGATGCAAGTGCGCCGAGCAGCGAGGCAGGCAGTTCGTTCATGCCGGGGTGTCCGCCTTCCTCCATGCCGACGATTGCCACTGCGTCGACCCCCATGGCTTGCGCAGACAATGCATGCCGGGTGCTCGAGCACTTATGAATGACCACGCCGCCGGCATCATGGATGCGCCGCACGAGATCACCCGGCGGCAGGCCGGCAGTCTCAAAATGCCTGACGCCTTCCTCCAGCGCGGCATCGAGATCCGCGTTCACACGGCGGTTGGCTGACTCGCGCGCGGACACCGTCAGGTTGACGCCGAAAGGCCTGCCGGCGGCGAGATCCCGGCACTTCCGGATCTCGGCGCGCACCGACCGCGCGTCGTCGAACGAACGCGTAGTAATGAACCCCATGCATCGGGCACGCGCCGAAGCCGCTACGTACTTGGCGTCCGAAAGCCACATCAAGCCGCCGCACAGGATCGGCCTCTCGATCCCGAACATCTGCGTCAAAGCGGTGCGCGCCAATTCGGCCACCCTATGCAGCAGGCTCAGGTTCGGGACCAATGGGTTCTGCGCGCACGCCGCCCCTGTCAACGCTGGGCGTCAGCGGCGTTGCCTCGCAAGGTACATTCAGCATGCCTTCGAGCGCCACGGGAAACCGGCAGAACGGCCCTCCCTCGGTTTCGACGATCAACCCTCGGTGGGCGAACTGGGGGTGCGTGGCCAAGTCCGATGGGGCGAGCACGGGCATGACCGGCACATCTGCGTCCACGAGTCTCTGGACCGCATCACAGCAATCGATCTCGATCAGAGCCCGAGCTATCGCTCCATTGATCGCAGCCGCCTCGGCGGCGCGCCTGCGATGGTCATCGAAGGTGGGGTCGGCATATGGGCCGACCGACAAGACCCTGACGAGTCGCTTCCAGAAGTGATCCTCCAACGCCGCGATCGTTATCTCTCGACCATCCCTGCATCGAAAAGTGCCGTACGCTGCTCGCTCCCGTGAAAGACGACGCTGCTCTCCGCGCTCCGATACCCCGAGCTGAGAGAAGTGCCCGAGCCGCGGATTCATCCAGTGCACGATGCTGTCGGTCAGCGAGACGTCGAGATACTGACCGCGCCCGCTGCGTTCACGTTGATACAGCGCTGCCAGCGTGGCCGACAGAGCGGCCATTGCGCCACCAAGGTCCGCAACCGGCAAGCCGAAGGTCTGCTCAACCGGTCCGTCGACCCTGCCCGACAACGCCAACGACCCGCTGGCCGCCAGGTAGTTCAAGTCGTGGCCAGGCAACATCGCATCGGGTCCTGTCTGCCCGTATCCCGTTAGCGAGACGTAGATCAAACGAGGATTCCGCGCGGATAGTGTTGCGTAGTCGAGTCCCAGCCGACTCATCACGCCTGGCCGATAGGACTCGACCAAGACATCGGCGGCGCTGGCGATATCGATGATCCGTGCGGTCTCCGCCGGATTCTTCAGATCGGCGAGCAGGCTACGCTTGCCGCGATTGACTGATGCGAACACTCCCGGCGCCAGTCGCCGGAGATTGTCGCCATGGGGCGGCCGTTCGACCTTCAAGACATCGGCGCCGAGCTCTACCAGGCTTTGCGTGAAAAAGGGGCCTGGTAAGAGTTCGCTGAAGTCGACAACGGAGACGTCTGACAGCGGAGCATTCATCGAGCGAAGTCTCCAGGGAGGCTACCGGCGATCAACGCATCCAGCGCGATTACGCCTTGCCCTTGCTCTCCGACCCATACCGGATTGAGATCGATCTCCTCGATGCGATCAGCGTTCTCGGAAACGAAGTCGGACATCTTGAGAAGCAGCCCCTGCAGGGCCTCGAGATCCCGGCTCGGCCGGCCCCGCGCACCGTCGAGCACCGGAAAACTCCGGATCTCGCGGATCATCGCCAGCGCATCGTTGGGAGTGAGCGGCAACAGCCGGCGCGCGACGTCCTTGAACAACTCGACATAGATGCCTCCGAGACCAAAGGTCAAGACATGCCCGAAGACTGGATCCCGCGAGACCCCGACCAGAACCTCGACGCCACCCTCCTTCGCCATACCCTCGATCAGCAGCCCCTCAATCTCGGCTTCGGGCATGGCTTTCGAGACCGAGGCATGGATCGACCGCCACGCGTTGCGAAGGCTTTCGTCGTCGCGGATACCGACGCTGACGCCCCCGACGTCCGACTTGTGCTGGATGTCGGGGCTGACGACTTTGGCCACAACTGGATAACCGATTCGGCTTGCGATATCGAGCGCTTCGTCGACATCTCGAGCAACCTCGCATCGGGGCACCGGGACGCCTGCTGCGGCAAGCCACGCCTTCGCCTGCGGTTCAGAAATCGGTGACGCCGACTGGGATGCCCGTTCCATCTGTGCGCCGGACCCGATTGCCGGTGTGCGAAGGCGCAGGGGCAGGCGGTCCGGCTCGAAGTCGCGCTTCCACCTGGCGTACTCTCCCCAACGGTGGATCGCCTTCACCGCCTTTCCGGCGGACCGCATCGGCATCATTCCCGCTTGGGAGAACACCGAAAATCCCCCACCGAGGCTGTCGCTCATCCAGATCGGCACGATCGGCACCGGACTTTCGGCCTGCACGCGAACCACGTCCCGCGCGGTCCGCTCCGTCACACTGCCGTAGTCCAATGCCATGGGCAGCAGGACCATCGACACCCCCGGGTCGCGACAGACAGCGGCCATCGTCTTCTCGACGATCGTCGGGTCGGCCAGTACGGCAGTGGTCGTGTCGATCGGGTTTGCCGTCGCCGCGTACGATGGAAGATGCTCACGCAGGACTGCAAGCGTCTCGGGAGCGAAATCGGCAAGGCGAACACCCTGGGCGCCGACCATGTCAGCCGTGAGCGCCGTGGTGCCGCCCGACGAACAGTAGATGCCGATCTCGTTCTGCAGGTCGACCTGACTGGCAGGGTCGGGGATCTTGCGGACCAGCAACCAGGCGGTGTCGACGAGCTCGTCCAGATCGTCGACCTCGATCACCCCGAATTGCCTAAACACCGTGCTGTTGACTTCAGCCGAACCCGTGATAGATGCCGTATGCGACTGAGCCGCCTTCATTCCGTACTCTGATTTGCCGACCTTTAGTGCGACGATCGGCTTACCCTTGCGGGCAGCGTGGCGGATCGCATCCAGGAAACGCGGCCCGTCCTTGATGCCCTCGAGCAGAGCAACGATGACCCGGATGTCTTCGGCATCCGCCATGTAGCGAATGAAATCGCTGACCTGCAGATCAACCTCGTTACCGGTCGACGCCCACAGGCCGACGCCGAACCCGCGCCGCATGGCCTGCATGATCGATCTGCCGAGCCCGCCGCCCTGGGTAACCAGCCCGACAGGCCCACTGTTCAAGTCGTCCTTGAACGCCGGGGAGAAAGTAAAGCCCAAGCGCTTGTTAACGTTGCACAGGCCCGGGCAGTTGGGTCCATAGATCCGCATTCCGGAGCGCTCGGCGATGCGCTTCATCGCTTCCTGCATCCGGTGGCCCTCTTCTCCGGCTTCTCCGAAGCCAGAACTGAGGATGATCGCGAACCTCACCCCACGCGACGCGCATTCTTCGATTACACCGAGCACGGCACCCGCGGGCACCGCCACGACCGCCAGATCTGGCGTCTCAGGCAGCGCCGCGACGCGCTCATAGCACTTGTGGCCACGGATCTCGGTACGCGTCGCGTTGACGAGATACAAGTTGCCGCGGAAATCGGAATGGTCCAGGAGATTGGTCAGCACACGCTCGCCGATGCTGGCAGGCCGTTCGCTGGCTCCGACAACCACGACCGAGCGGGGATCGACGAGAAGGGAGAGGTCGAGGGTGTGGTTCATCTTCACCCCTCAGGCGATTGCCGACATGCCGAGGATCTCGCGACCGACGATCAGCGTCTGCACTTCAGTCGTGCCTTCCGGGATCGTGCCCCCGCGCGTATCCCGGAAGATCCGCTCGATCGGGTAGTCGACCGAGTAACCAATGGCGCCGTGCACTTGCAGGGCCATGTGGGCCACTTCATGCGCCGCCTCGGTGGCATACAGCTTGGCGATCGAGCATTCGGTGCGCGCCCCGCCGCCCCGCTCGAGCGCTGCCGCAGCCCTGTAACCGAGAGCGCGTGCCGCTTCAACGCGGATCGTCATGTCGACCACGTGCTTTTGCACGAGCTGGAAGCTCCCGATCGGGCGCCCGAACTGCTTCCTGGTCTTCGCGTACTCGATCGTCAGGTCCAGCGCGGCCTGTGCAGCTCCAACTGCCCCCATGGCGATGTTCATCCTTGCGGGGTCGAGGCCGGCAAGCATCTTGGACAGTGCATTGCCCTCTTGCCCAAGCAGATTCTCAGCCGGTACCACAGTGTCGTTGAACCCTAGTTCTGCGGTGCCGGTACTTCGCAGGACCATGGTTTCGAGCGGACGAACGTCGTACTTGGACACATCGCGCTCCACGATGAACATCGACAGCCCCCCCTCGCATTCCGGGCTGTAGGTGCGAGCCACCACGATTCCGAAGTCAGCAAAGGCCCCATTGGTGATCCAGAGCTTCCGACCATTCAGCACGTAATGGTCTCCACGACGGTCGGCGCGGGTCTGAATCCCCGCGACGTTCGAACCGATGTTCGGCTCGGTCAGCGCGGTGAATGAGCGGCGCTTGGACTCGAGTAGAGGCTCCAGGAAGCGCTTCTTCTGCTCGGCGGTTCCATCCTTGGCCAGCCTGGCGATGCTGCCATTCGTAATGTTCAACATCGTGCGAAGTGACAGCCACGCGTAGCCCGCCTCCTCCATCAGCATGGCCCAGGTCGGGTAGTCGAGAGCCATGCCACCGTCTTCTTCCGGCAACTTGCCGCCGATGTAGCCGAACTGCCTAAGTTCACCTAGCAGCTCGAACGGAAATGTGCGCGCCTGGTCGTGCTGGCCCGCAATCGGCGCAACGCGCTCCGCCATGAACCGTCGAATGCTGTCACGCAGCAAAGTCTGCTCGGGGGTCGGTTCGAAGTACATCAAGATCTCCTCTGGAAACTCTGTCGAAAATGCAACCGGCGCCCACTCAAGGGGCCGCATCGCGAAATATCTGCTTCTTCACCTCGAGCAGCGACTCGAGATAGGCATCCCGGCTCTTGCGGAAGCGTTCGGTCGGGCCAGTAATGGACAGCGCAAATGGCTCCCCGCCGATGTACCCGGCGACTCCGAGGGCGGTCACGCCTTCGGTCCCTTCCCCTTCGGCCTCGGCCCATCCCCGTTCGCGGGCCCGATGCGCCTGGCGCTCGAGTTCGGCCATGTCGACGATCGTTGTCGGCGTGAGTTTCCTTAACGGCTTCAGGCGAAGCTGGCGGGCCGCCTCGTCCGACGGCACCACCGCGAGCAGCGCCTTCCCCATGCCTGATGCATGCACGGCGATCTTGTCGCCCACCTTCATGACGTAGCGCAAGTGGTGCCGCGCCTCCTGGATAGCGAGGATCTTTACGTAGCCAAGCTCGAGACGGCCGAACAAGGCGGATTCACCAGTCTTCTCACTGAGGAGTTCGGTCGCCTCTCGCGCAACCGCTCGAATCGGGTCGTTGTCGGCGATCTCTCTCGCGAGGATCAACAGTCGCCCGGTCGGATAGAAACGCTTGGAACGGACCGTGCGCATCACATAGCCGGTGTCCAGCAGAGTCTGGAGCAGATCCGAGCAGCTGCTCTCGGGGATTCCCAACTGTCGAGCGATCTCCGAATTCGACAACTCGCGTTTCTCGTGGGCAAACGCCTCGAAGACGGCCATGGTCCGAGCGGCGGCGGGAACGAGCACTGACATGAATAGCTCCGAAATTTCGTAGATGTATTCAAATCTTACAAAGACTTTCCGACGCTTTTCCAAGTAAAGATGTGAGTTGACCAGTGCCTATTCCATGGTATGCTGCAGCCTATCACGGTATACCGTGGTATAACAAGCTGTCGATTTCCGAGAACCGCGGCACATTCGGATTGCCGCAACAACGGAGGAGTTGGACATGAAGCAAGTCAAATCGTTCCGCAGCCTGATTTCAATGTTGTCCACGGCCACCGTGGCGGGTTCCATGGCATTCGCCGGAGCGCCGCAAGAAGCAAAAGCGCAGGAATACCCGAGCCGCGCAATTGCCTGGGTCGTTCCCTTTACGCCGGGCGGGATCACGGACACCGCGTCTCGCCTTGTCGCGAAAGTTCTCACCGAGAACATGGGTCAGTCGGTGGTCATCGAGAACCGCTCCGGCGCCGGCGGAATGATAGGCACCGAGTACGTCGCGCGTTCAGCTCCCGACGGATACACCTGGATCTACGCGACACAGGGCACGATGGCCTCGAACCCCTCCCTCTACAAGACGCTCCGATACGACCCGAAGAAGGACTTCGTTCCGGTCCGCGCAATGATGGCGACACCAACGGTTCTCGTCGTCAACGCTGACCGTCCCTACAAGACGGTGCAGGAGCTCGTCGAGTACGCAAAGAAGAACCCCGGAAAGGTCAACTTCGGTTCCGCTGGGCCCGGCACGGGGACCCACCTGTCTGCCGAGTTGTTCCAGGCGGTCGCCGGCATCAAGATGACGCACATCCCGTACAAGGGAAGCGCCCCCGCACTGAACGATCTCGTTGGCGGCGCGGTCGACGTGATGTTCGACTATCCGGTCAGCGCAGGGCCGCACATCCGCGCAGGCAAGCTCCGCGCACTCGTGATGACTGGCCGCAGTCGCCTGAACTCCATTCCGGACGTCCCCACCGTGGCGGAGGCTGGCTTCCCTGGGGCGGAAATGACGAGCTGGTCCGGAATCATGGTGCCGGCGGGGACTCCGGAACCGGTCGTGAAACGGATTTCCGACGAGCTAGGCAAGGCTCTCGCGCATCCTGAAGTGCAAACCTACGCCGAAACGAACGGGAGCACGATCCTGAAGGATGTCGCTCTCGAAAAGTTCGCCGCATACCTCGACGCCGAGATGAAGTTGCTGGCAGACGTCGTCAAGCGCGCGGGCATCGAGCCCAAGTAAGGATCGGTCGATGATTCCTAAGGACCCTTCCCTCTACCTGATGGAGGCAGACGGTTCACTGTCCTTGCGGTTCTTGCACTGCGGGCAGTGCGCCGCCCTCACTTTCCCCGCAAACTCATACGGTTGCGCGAAGTGTGGGGCACCGCAGGACAGTGGCGAGATTGTGTCGCGCCCCGCGACGGGCACGCTTCTCGAGTATGTGACCGTACATGCCCCGCTCGTCAAAGGCATCGAGCCTCCATTCGTTGTCGGCGACGTGCTCCTTGCGCCCGGTGTCGTCGAGGAGGTCGTCCTGGACGTCCAAGACGAATCTTCCCTCGCCCCTGGCATCGACGTCGAAGGCCGAGCGTGTCCGGATCCCGATGGGCGACATTTCGAATGCCGGTTCGCGCCAGTCGCCGCCACCCGCAAAGGCGGCACTCAGAAGGGGGACGCCGCATGACCACATTGCTCGGAAATCGCCCGGTCTATGTCGTCGGCATCGGCCTTCATCCATACCAGTTTCCGAACGACACCCCCTACGTGAGGCTGGGCCTGACCGCAGTTCGGGAGGCACTCCGCGACGCCGGGATCGAATGGGGCGCAATTCGGAGTGCATACGTGGGCACAGCGGCAATCGGGATGGCCGCAGGTCGGGTCATGTTCCGACACCTCGGCTCCACTGGGCTGGCCGTCACGCAGGTCGAGAGTGCGTCGGCTTCCGGATGTGCAGCATTCAGGCTTGCGTGCCTCGACATTGCAGCGGGCGAGTCTGAGGTCGTCCTCGCTATCGGGGTGGACAAGTTCGGCGACGGGCGACGTGCTGCGAACAAGGACGGATTGACCAGCCTGAGCCCGACCTCGACCAATCCTGTCGTCAAGTTCGCCCTCATGGCCCGCGAATACATGCGGCAATACGGCCTGTCCGCGGAAGCGATGGCTCGTGTCGCCGTGAAGAACCACCGGAATGCGTCGCTCAACCCGTATGCGCAGTTTCGCAAGCCACGCACGCTCGAACAGGTGCTTGCCTCGCCGAAGGTCGTGGGCGATCTGACCGTTCAACAATGCTGCCCGCGCGGCGACGGCGCAGCGGCGGTTGTCCTCATGTCCGAGCGTGCTCTCGCCCGCTACGGCATCGACCGGAGGCGCGCCGTCCGAGTCACCGCCTCAGTCGCCAACAGCGAGGGCCAGGGGACTGCTGACGAGGCATCCGTCATCGAGATGGTCCGCAGATCGACGGAAACCGCGTACGAACAGGCCGGCGTGGGTCCGGCGGATCTCGATTTGGTCGAACTCCACGAGGCCTTCTCGATTGAAGAGCTGATCTACACCGAGGCGATGGGCTTGTGCGAGCCAGGGTCCGCGGCATCCTGGCTGGAAAGTGGGGCCACGGAGATCGGCGGG
>MEEC01000033.1 GCA_001724315.1 Lautropia sp. SCN 70-15
GTCGAGTCGCTCCCCGATACTCGCTTGGTCGACGAGGTTCCTGGCCCGGCCCCGTCGGGATGCTCTCGTGGCGTGCGAGAGCTCATGCCGCGGCCACCGCGACATGGTCTTGCGGAACATCTCCTTGATTCCCCGACTGGTTGAAACACACATACATGGCTAACGAAAAATTCGGTCCGGTCCGCGTGGGCCTGCTGGGCATCGGCACGGTGGGGGGCGGCACCTTCGAGGTGCTTCGGCGCAACCAGGACGAGATCCGGCGTCGGGCGGGGCGCAGCATCCTGATCACCAAGGTCGCGGACCTGAACGTGGAGCGGGCGCGGGAGATCGTGGGGCCTGGCGTGCAGGTGGTGGCCGACGCGCGCGAGGTGGTGAACGATCCGGACATCGATGTCGTGATCGAGCTGATCGGCGGGTACGGCATCGCGCGCGAGATGGTGCTGGCGGCGATCGAGAACGGCAAGCACGTCGTCACCGCCAACAAGGCGCTGCTGGCGGTGCACGGCAGCGAGATCTTCCTGGCCGCCTCGCGCAAGGGCGTGATGGTCGCCTTCGAGGCGGCGGTGGCCGGCGGCATCCCGATCATCAAGGCGCTGCGCGAGGGCCTCACCGCCAACCGGATCGAGTGGATCGCCGGGATCATCAACGGCACGACCAACTTCATCCTGTCCGAGATGCGCGACAAGGGCCTGCCCTTCGACCAGGTGCTCAAGGAGGCGCAGCGGCTCGGCTATGCCGAGGCCGACCCCACCTTCGACATCGAGGGTATCGACGCCGCGCACAAGATCACCATCCTGTCGGCGATCGCCTTCGGGGTGCCGGTGCAGTTCGATCGCGCCCACGTCGAGGGCATCACCGCGCTGCAGGGCGAGGACATCCGCTATGCCGAGCAGCTCGGCTATCGGATCAAGTTGCTGGGCATCACGCGGCTGCGTGCCGATGCCGCGGGCAGGCCCTTCGGCATCGAGCTGCGCGTGCATCCCACGCTCATTCCCGCCAGGCGCCTGATCGCCAGCGTCGAGGGCGCGATGAACGCGGTCTGGGTCAAGGGCGACGCGGTCGGCCACACGATGTACTACGGCAAGGGCGCCGGGGCGGAACCCACTGCCAGCGCGGTGATCGCCGACCTGGTCGACGTCTCGCGCACGATGACGGTGGACCCCGGCAATCGCGTGCCGCACCTGGCCTTCCAGGCCGAGGCGATGTCCGACCTGCCGATCCTGCCGGTCGAGAAGGTTGAGACTGCCTACTACCTGCGGCTGCGCGTGTCGGACGAGCCGGGCGTGCTGGCCGACATCACGCGCATCCTGGCCGACGAGCGCATCTCGATCGATGCGGTGCTGCAGCGCGAGCCCGCCGAGGGCGAGAACCAGACCGACATCATCCTGCTCACGCACCGCACGATCGAGGGGCAGGTGAATGCGGCGATCGAGCGCATCGAGGCGCTGCCCACCGTGTTGTCCAGGGCGATCCGCATCCGCCTGGAGGAGCTGGTCTGATGCGCTACGTGTCCACCCGCGGCGGCATGCCGCCGGCGAGCTTCTCCGAGATCCTGCTGGGCGGGCTGGCCCCCGACGGCGGCCTGGTGCTGCCGGATTCCTACCCGCGCATCGACGACGCCACGCTGACGCGCTGGCGCGCGCTGCCCTACGCGGAGCTGGCCTTCGAGGTCCTGCGGCTGTACGCCGACGACATCCCCGAGGCCGACCTGCGCGAGCTCTGCGCGCGCACCTACACCGCGCAGGCCTTCGGGGCCGACGAGATCACGCCGCTGCGCCGGCTCGACACCGACCTTCACCTGCTGCGCCTGTCCAACGGCCCCACGCTCGCCTTCAAGGACGTGGCGATGCAGCTGCTCGGCAACCTGTTCGAGTACGTGCTGGCGCGCGACGGCCGCGAGCTGAACATCCTGGGCGCCACCTCGGGCGACACCGGCAGCGCGGCCGAGTACGCGATGCGCGGCAAGCGCGGCGTGCGCGTGTTCATGCTGTCCCCGCACGGCCGGATGAGCCCCTTCCAGACCGCGCAGATGTTCTCGCTTGCCGACCCGAACATCTTCAACATCGCGGTGCAGGGCGTGTTCGACGACTGCCAGGACATGGTCAAGGCGGTGTCCAACGATCTCGCCTTCAAGGAGCGGTGGGCGATCGGAACGGTCAACTCGATCAACTGGGCCCGGGTGGTGGCACAGGTCGTCTACTACTTCCGCGGCTACTTCGCGGCCACCTCGAGCAACGACCAGAAGGTCTCGTTCGCGGTGCCCTCGGGCAACTTCGGCAACGTGCTCGCCGGCCACATCGCGCGCATGATGGGCCTGCCGATCTCGCGGCTGGTGGTGGCCACCAACGAGAACGACGTGCTCGACGAGTTCTTCCGCACCGGCCGCTATCGTCCGCGCAGCTCGGCCGAGACCCGGCAGACCAGCAGCCCGTCGATGGACATCTCCAAGGCCTCGAACTTCGAGCGCTTCGTCCACGACCTGCTGGCGGGCGCCACCGGGCAGGTGGCCGAGCTGTGGAAGGACCTCGAGACGCGCGGCGAGTTCGACCTGTCCGGCACGCCCGAGTTCGCGGGCATCGCCGACTTCGGTTTCGTCTCGGGCCGCAGCCTGCACGCCGACCGCGTGGCCACGATCCGCGACACGATGGAGCGCTACGGCGTGGTCGTCGACACGCACACCGCCGACGGGCTGTTCGTGGCGCGCCAGTGGCGCGAACCGGGCGTGCCGATGCTGTGCCTGGAAACCGCGCAGCCGGCCAAGTTCGCCGACACCATCCGCGAGGCGCTCGGCGTGGAACCGCCGCGTCCTGCCGCCTACCAGGGCATCGAGGCGCATGCGCAGCGCTTCACGCTGATGCCGGCCGACATCCGGCTGCTGAAACAGTACATTGCCGAGCGGGTCGTCGCTTCTCGGGCGGCCTGAGCGGCGCCCGCTTGCGCTGGCGCGGCAGGAAGCCTCCGATATGCCTCACCGTCCGATGACGTCCGCCAACTGGGCGCTGCTGGTGGCCACCGCGGCGAGCTTTGCCAGCTCGGTGGTGCTGAACAAGATGCTGGTGGGCCAGTTGCCGCCGCTCACGCTGGCCGCCGCGCGGGTACTGCTCGCGCTGCCCTTCTGCCTTGCCGCGTTGTGGCTGAGCGACTCGAAACTGCCGCGCGATCGCGGCGACCGGCTCACCGTCTTCAAGGTCTCGCTGGGCGTCATCGCGATCCCGTACTGCGCGCTGGCCATCGGCCAGCAGACGATCGAGGGCGGCCTGAGCGGCATCCTGTATTCCACGATGCCCTTGTTCACGCTGCTGGCGGCGCACCTGATGCTGCCCGACGAGAAGCTCGGTGCCCGCAAGCTGGCCGGCATCGGGCTGGGCATGGCCGGCGTGGTCGCGGTGATCGGCCCCTCGCTGCTGGGCGGGCTGGGCGGGCACCTGATCGCCGAGCTGATCACGCTGCTCGGGCCGCTGGCCTATGCCATCGCCACCGTGCTGATGCGCCGCTCCCGGCACCTGGATCCGGTCGCGCTGACCGCGGGGCTGTTCCTGTCGGCGGCGCTTGTGCTCACGCCGATCGCCTTGCTCGTCGATCGTCCGTGGACGCTCGCCTTCGACGCCTCGATCCTGGGTGGATTGCTCGCGCTCGCGGTGATCGGCACGATCTTCCCCGCGGCGCTGAACTACCTGCTGCTGCAGCGGGTCGGGGCCACGCGCGCCTCGCTGGGGATGTTCCTGATGCCCTTCTTCGCCATCGCCTTCGGCGCGCTCTTCCTCGACGAGCGGCTCGGTGCGGGGGCCTTCCTGGGGCTGGCGCTGATCGTGGCGGGCAGCAGGCTGGTGACCCACGTGCCGCGGTCCCCCGGGCCGGTGCGCAGGGGTACACTCGGGCCGACGAAAGGCTAGCCGAGAGGAGACGCATGCCGCCGACGAGGGTTTTCGGATTCGCGGGCTGGTCGGGGTCGGGCAAGACGACGCTGATCGAGCAGCTGATCCCGCGCTTCGTGCTCAGGGGCCTGAAGGTCTCGCTGATCAAGCACGCGCACCACCTGTTCGACATCGATCGGCCCGGCAAGGATTCCTGGCGGCATCGGGAGGCGGGCGCGTCCGAGGTGCTGATCACGTCCGACCAGCGCTGGGTGCTGATGCACGAACTGCGCGACGAGGCCGAGCCCGACCTGGAACGCCAGCTCGAACGCTTCTCTCCCTGCGACCTGATCCTGGTCGAGGGCTACAAGCATGCCGACATTCCCAAGCTCGAGGTGCACCGACCCTCGACCGGAAAGCCCCTGTTGCACCCGGACGACCCGAACATCGTGGCGATCGCCGCCGACGCGCCGCTGGCCAGCGGCGTGCCGCTGCTGGACCTGAACGACCCGGACGCGGTCGCCGCATTCATCATCGAGTACCTGGAATCGCGCCATGAAACCCGGACTGCTGCCGTTCGATGACGCGCTCGCCGCGCTGCTCGCGCAGGCGGAAACGATATCGGGCGTGGAGCGCGTCGACACGCTGCACGCTGCCGGACGAGTGCTGGCCGAGGACATCCGCAGCGCGCTCGATGTGCCGCCGATGGACAACACGCAGATGGACGGCTACGCGCTGCGCAGCGCCGACGTGGCCGGCGCGAGTCCGGATGAGCCGGTGCGGCTGCGCGTCGCCCAGCGGATCCCGGCCGGCCACGTGGGCGAGCCGCTCGCGGCCGGCACGGCCGCGCGGATCTTCACCGGCGCGATGATCCCCGAGGGGGCCGATGCGGTGGTCATGCAGGAGGACACCCGGGCCGAGGGCGACGAGGTGCTGGTCCTGCATGCGGCGCAGCCCGGCGAGTGGGTGCGGCGCGCGGGCGAGGACATCCGCGCCGGCAGCGTGATCCTGCCGGCGGGCACGCGGCTCACGCCGCAGGCGGTCGGGCTGGCCGCTTCGGTGGGCCTGGCGCAGTTGCCGGTGCGCCGGCGGATCCGCGCGGCCTGCTTCTTCACCGGGGACGAGCTCGCGCGGCCCGGCGAGCCGCTCGCGCCGGGGGCGATCTACGACAGCAACCGCTACGTGCTGGTGTCGCTGCTGCGCGGCCTGGGCTGCGAGGTCAGCGACCTGGGCAACGTCCCCGATTCGCTCGACGCCACGCGCGAAGCGCTGCGCTCGGCGGCCGTCGACAACGACCTGATCGTGACCTCGGGCGGCATGTCGGTCGGCGAGGAAGACCATGTCCGCGCCGCGCTGCAGGCCGAGGGCGAGCTCAGCATGTGGCAGATCGCGATCAAGCCGGGCAAGCCGCTCGCGCACGGGCGCGTGCGCCGGGGCGGCATGTCGGCGGCCGCGCTGGCCGCGTCGGCGTTGAGTGGCATCCCGATGGCGGTGCCGGCGGCGCTGCCGGGCGAGGCGCAGTTCGTGGGGCTGCCCGGCAACCCGGTGTCGGCCTTCGTGACCTTCCTGCTGTTCGTGCGACCGTTCCTGTTGCGGCTGTCGGGCGTGCAGGACGTCGCGCCGCAGGCCTTGCCGATGGTGGCCGATTTCGACTGGCCGAAGCCGGACCGGCGCCGGGAGTTCCTGCGCGCGCGCATCACGGACTCGGGCCGGCTGGAGCTCTTCCGCAACCAGGGGTCGGCGGTGCTGACCTCCACGGTCTGGGCCGACGGACTCGTCGACAACCCGCCGGGCCAGGCGATCCGGCGCGGCGACACGGTGCGTTTCCTGCCCTTCGCGGCGCTGCTGGGCTGACGGTTGGGGCAGGGGAGGAAAGACGGAATGAAGATCAGGGTCCTTTACTTCGCCGGGCTGCGCGAGGCGCTCGGCAACGCCGGCGAAACGGTCGAGCTGCCGGGCGCGGTCGCCACCGCGGGCGACCTGCGCGCCTGGCTGCGCGAGCGCGGCGGCGTCTGGGCCGAGCAGCTGGCCGAGGGGAGGGCGGTGCGCGTGTCGGTGGCGCAGGCGATGGCCGATGCGGCGACCCCGCTGTCGGAGGGCGCGGAGGTGGCGTTCTTCCCGCCGGTGACGGGCGGTTGACTGCGGATCCCGGTGCGCGTAGTTTATGCGCATGAAATATGAAGCCCGTGAGCGCAGCGTTCTCTATGACGTCGAGGCAGCCAAGCGCCCGGCCAATGTCACGGTGAATGCCGACCTGCTCCGGCGCGCCCGGGAACTCGACATCAATCTCTCGCAAACGCTCGAGGAGGCCCTGGTGCACGCGGTCGCGGAACGCGCGCGGCAGCGATGGCTGAGCGAAAACCGCGACGCCATCGACGCCTACAACCGCCAGGTCGACGAGCGCGGCTGTTTCGCCGATTCCCTTCGACGCTTCTAGCGCGCGTCGCGGCCATGGCGCAGTTCGACGTCCATCGCAACGCCGACCCGGGCTCCCGAAAGCGGTATCCGCTGCTGCTCGACGTCCAGGCCGACATCCTCGAGTCGCTGGGCACGCGCGTCGTCGTCCCGCTGGCCGAGGTCGGCGGCCAGTCGCCGACCATCTCGCGCCTGATGCCGGTCTTCGAGGTAGACGGCCGCAGGGTGGCGATGCACACCGCGGAACTGGCCGGCGTCGCGCGCAAGGCGCTCGGGCCGAAAGTCGAATCGCTCGCGTCGCGCCGGCGTGAAATCGTGGCCGCGCTCGACGTCATCATCAGCGGAGTCTGAACCCATGCCCGTACGCGTGCAGCAACAGGATTTCGACGTCGGCGCGGAAATTGCCGCGCTGCGAGTCGGCAACCGCCGCGTCGGCGCGATCGCCAGCTTCGTCGGCACGGTGCGCGACCTCAACGAAGGCGAGGGTGTCGCCGCGATGACCCTCGAGCACTATCCCGGCATGACCGAGCGTGCGCTCGAGGACATCTGCGCGCAGGCGCGGCAGCGCTGGGACATCTTCGACACCACGGTCGTTCACCGCATCGGCGACCTCGAGCCCGGCGACCAGATCGTGCTGGTCGTCGTCACCTCGGCGCATCGCGGCGAGGCCTTCGCGGCCTGCGAGTTCATCATGGACTACCTGAAGACCCAGGCGCCGTTCTGGAAGAAAGAGCGCACGCCCACGGGCGAGCGCTGGGTCGAGGCGCGCGCCTCCGACGACCAGGCGGCTGCGCGCTGGTGAGCGCGCCCGCGTTCAGCCTCGCGGGCTTCGTCGCGGTCGGTCTCGGCGCGGTGCTCGGCGCCTGGGGCCGCTGGGCGCTGGGAATCTGGCTGAGCAGCGGCGAGCGCCTGCTGCCCTGGGGCACGCTGGCCGCCAACCTCGCGGGCGGACTGCTGATCGGCGCGGCGGTGGCGTGGTTCGCCCGCCACCCCGACCTCGACCCGGCCTGGCGATTGTTCGCCATCACTGGCTTCCTGGGCGCGCTGACCACCTTCTCGAGCTTCTCGGTGGAATCGCTGGGCCTGATCCAGCGCGGCGCCTTCGGCCTGGCCCTGGCGCACACCGCGCTGCACCTGCTGGGCTCCCTGGCTGCCGCGGCCATCGGCTACCGCCTCGCAAGCTGAGCCCGCCGAACCGCCAGATTTCCCCCTTCTCCCTTCCCCTTCTCCCAAAAGATGCTCGACCCCCCCGCCTGGCTCTGGATTGCGTGCACCATTGCCGCCGCGGCCGTCCAGACGCTGCGCAACGCGATGCAGCGCAGCCTCACCGAGCGGGTCGGCACCGTGGGCGCGACCCACGTGCGCTTCCTGTTCGGCCTGCCCTTCGGCTTGCTGTTCCTGGCGGGCATGGCCTGGTTCACCGACCTCTCGCGGCTGCAGCTGTCCTGGGTCTTCGTCGCCTGGGCCTCGATGGGAGGCGTGTTCCAGATCCTGGGCACCGGCCTGATGCTCGCGGCGATGCGCGAGCGCTCCTTCGTCGTGTCGATCGCCTACGTGAAGACCGAGCCGGTGCAGATCGCGCTGTTCGGGCTGGTGTTCCTCGGCGAGCGCCTGGGCCTGCTCGCCAGCGCGGCGGTGATCGTCGCCACGGTGGGCGTGCTGCTGATGTCGATGCCGGCGGCGAGCGTGGCTCGAGGGAAGGCGCCGGCCGATGCCGGCACGGCCGGTCCGGATTCCGCGGCCGGCCGCGGCTCCGCGCTCGCGCGTCTGCTGCCGCGCGCCGCCTTGCTCGGGATCGCATCCGGCGCGATGTTCGCCCTGTCGGCGGTGGGGTTCCGCGGCGCGATCCTGGCGCTGGGCGACGCGCCGTTCTATGCGCGCGCCACCGCCACGCTGGCCACGTCGCTGCTGATGCAGACTGCGCTGCTCAGCACCTGGCTGCTGTGGCGCGACCGCCGCGTGCTCGCGGAAATCTTCCGGCTCTGGCGGCCGTCGCTGCTGGCCGGCGCCGCCGGCGCGCTGGCCTCGCAGATGTGGTTCCTTGCGTTCTCGCTGCAGAGCGCGGCGGCCGTGCGCACGCTCGGGCTGGTCGAGATCCTGTTCGCGCAGGCGGTGTCGCACCGGCTGTTCGCGCAAGGCACCACGCGGCGCGAGGCGATCGGCATGGCGATGATGATCGGGGGGCTGGTCGCGCTGATGCTGGGCGCGAGCTGAGCCGACTGCGCGCGAGCCGACCCGCCGGGCGGGTTATGCTTCGGCGCTGCGAACCTCCTGCGCCGATGCGCCCCACGCCGATGCCGCTGAAGCTTCTCGTCGACACCGCCACGCTTGCCGCCCACCTCGACGACCCGGCCTGGGTGGTCGTGGACTGCCGCAGCGATCCCGCCAATGCCGCCTTCGGACGCGCCGAGTACGCGAAGGGCCATCTGCCGGGCGCGATCTTCCTCGACATGGACAGCGACCTGTGCGGCGAGAAGACGGGTCGCAACGGCCGGCATCCGCTGCCCGAGCCGCAGCGACTCGCCGCCACGCTCGGTGCGGCCGGGATCGGGCCGGGCACGCAGGTCGTGGCCTACGACGACCGCGGCGGGGCGAGCGCGGCGCGCCTGTGGTGGATGCTGCGCTGGCTCGGCCACGAAGCGGTCGCCTTGCTCGACGGCGGCATCACGCGCTGGGCGGCCGAGGGCCGGCCGCTGGTCACCGAAGTGCCGTCGCCAGGCGCCGCGGGCTTCGCGGGCGAGCCGCGCGAGGCGATGCGGGTCGACGCCGGCTTCGTCGCCGGCAATCTCGATGGGGGCGACGCGGTGCTCGTCGATGCCCGCGTGCCGGCGCGCTACCGCGGCGAGATGGAACCCATCGACCCGGTCGCCGGCCGCATTCCGGGCGCGCGCAACCGCCCTCTGCAGGACAACCTCGCGGCCGAGGGTCGCTTCAAGGGGCCGCAGGCCCTGCGCGCCGAGTTCGAATCGGTGCTCGGCGGTGTCCCGCCTGCGCGGGTCGTCCACTACTGCGGCTCGGGCGTCAGCGCCTGCCACAACCTGTTCGCGATGGAACTCGCCGGCATGGCCGGCTCGCGGCTCTACGCCGGCTCGTGGAGCGAGTGGATCGCCGACCCGTCGCGGCCGATCGAGCGCGGCTGACGGACGAGCGCCATGGGCGCGGCCGACCGCGACCGACCGCGACGAGCACGACCGACCGTGACGAGCACGACCGAAAAACGAGATTCACAGGAGACGACACGATGAGCTTCTCGATTCCCTCGCGCAGGCGCGCGCTGCTTGCGATGGCCGTTGCCGGCCTGACCGCCTTCGGCGCGCCGGCTGCCGCCCAGGACGCCTGGCCCTCCAAACCGATCCGGCTGATCGTGACCTTCCCGCCGGGCGGTCTGCTCGACGTGGTTTCGCGGATGCTTGCGCCGAAGCTCTCGGAGACCCTGGGCCAGCCCGTCGTGGTCGAGAACCGGCCCGGGGCGAATGGCAACATCGGTGGGGAAATGGCCGCGAAGTCGGCGCCCGACGGCTACACGCTGCTCGCCACCAGCGCCGACATGGTCGCGGTCAACCCCTACCTGTACAAGATGAGCTTCGATCCGGCGCGCGACCTGGATCCCATCACGCAGATGGTGAAGCTGTCGATGATGATCGTGGCTGCGCCGCAGTACCCGGCCAGCGACGCGAAGTCCCTGATCGCCCACCTGAAGGCCAAGCCTGGTCAGAGCTACGGCACGCCGGGCACCGGCAGCGCGCCGCACCTGGTCGCCGAGAACTTCCGGATGAAGGTCGGCGTGCAGATCAATCACGTGCCCTACAAGGGGCTCGCCTCGGCCCTGGCCGACCTGATGGGCGGGCAGATCGACCTGGTCTTCGACGCCGGCGTGTCGCTGCCCAACGTGCGCGCCGGCAAGCTCAAGCTGCTGGCGGTGGCGGGCAGCGCGCGACTGCCCGAGTTCCCCGACGTGGGCACGCTTGCCGAAGCCGGCCTCGGCGGCTTCGACTCGGACACCACCTTCGTGCTGATGACGCCGGCCGGCACGCCGAAGCCGATCGTCGACCGTGTCAACGCCGAGGTGGTGAAGCTGCTCCGCTCGGACGAGTTCGCCACGCGGCTGCGAACCATGAACCTGAGCGCGGTCGCCAACTCGCCCACTGAGGCCCGCACCAACCTCAGCGACGATCACTTCCGGCTGGGCGAGGTGATCAAGGACGCCGGCGTCAAGCTGGAGTAGGCGCCCCCAGCAGGGCCGCGTGCGCGACGCGCCAGCTCGCCTCGTCGGGCGCGCAGAGCAGGCCGCCGTCGAGCCGGGTGGGCCGGTAGGGCGTGCCGTCGAAGTGCGCCGAATGGCCGCCCGCCTCGCGGTGGATCAGCCAGCCCGGCGCGTGATCCCAGGGCATGAGCTTGTGGTAGAGCAGCACCTGGCAATGGCCGGCGGCGGCCATCCGGTATTCGTGCGCCGCGCAGCGCAGATTGGCCGGCGAGCGCAGGCGGGAAAGGTTGCCGGCCACCCGGCTGCGCAGCGGTTCCGGCAGGTAGGTGATGCCGACGAATCCGTCCATCTGCGCCGGGTCATCGGCGGGCTCGGCAACGCGCAGCGGCTGCGCCTGTCCGACTTCGTCCTGTAGCCAGGCGCCGCCGTCGCGCAGCGCCATCGCCGTGTTGCGCCCCAGCGGATCGTGGATCACCCCGGCAACGATCTCGCCGCGGATCGTGGCCGCGGCCATCACGCCGAACAGCGGCATGCCGGCCGCGAAATTCCGCGTGCCGTCGATCGGGTCCACCACGAAGGCCAGCTCGGCGCTGTCCAGGACGTCGAGCAGCGTGGGCTCGGCAGCCGTGGCCTCCTCGCCGATGACCACGGCGCCGGGGAAGGCGCGCAGCAGCTCGGCGGAGATGACGCGCTCGGCGGCTTCGTCGGCGTCGGTGACCAGGTCGATGGCCGAGGACTTCGTGCGCACGGCGCCGGCGCGCAGCCGGTTGAAGCGGGGCAGGATCTCGGCCTTGGCGGCTTCGGACAGGATGGCCGCGAGTCGCAGAACGTCGTCTCGACAGAAATTCACGGGGCCTCCAGGACGAGCAATTGACCGATCAGCGGGTGCGCCTCGCGCAGCGTGGGAACGATCGCGTGGGCAAGCGGCGCGTACGCCGCCGCCGGCGGCCGCAGGTCCGGCACGACGATGCAGCGCAGCCCCGCTGCGTGCGCCGCGCGCAGACCGACGTCGGAGTCCTCGAGCGCGAGGCACTCGGCGGGGTCGGCGCCGAGCTGCGTTACCGCCTCACGATAGACGAAGGGCGCAGGCTTGCCCTCGGGCACCTGGTCGCCGCAGACGATCACCGGGAAGCGCGCGCGCAGGCCTGCCAGCGCCAGCTTCTCCATGGCCATCAGATGCCGGCTCGAAGTGGCCACCGCAACCGGCACCTCGCGCTCGGCCAGCCAGTCGAGCAGTTCGACCAGGCCCGGCTTCAGGCCGATGCCCTCGGTGCGCAGACGGTCCAGGTAGGCGTCCTTGGCGCGGTCGGAAATCTCGCGCAGCGGAAAGCCGGGCCCCGCGCGCTCGCGCAGCACCCGCTCCGAGGCCTGCTGGTCCAGTCCCACCATGGCCAGGCAGTCGTCGCGCGACAAGGCCCAGCCGGCCGCCCGGGCCGTGTCGAGCCAGCACTCGAGCGCGACGCGCTCGGTGTCGAGCATCAGGCCGTCCATGTCGAAGACGACGGCGCCTCGGGTGAAATCGCCCCGGGTCACGCAGGAACAATCACGCGCTGATACGGATGCGTTCGCGCAAGAACTCCGGCGCGAAGTCGGCACCGTTCGGCCATACGATGGTACGGAGCTGGGGGTCGACCTCGAAGCGCCTGAAGAAAGCCACGTTCCTGAGCGGCTCGAAGACCTCGCCATCGAGCTCGTCGGCCAGGTCGATGTCACCCTCGAGGCCGTCGGAAAATCTCAGATGAAGAATGTGGCCTCGCACGTGTGAGGCTTCGACAAGGCGGTGGTTCATCGCGTCATTCCAGCGGTTCGATTCGACGGAGCGGCTTCCGAAGCGTCGCGAGCTCCCAGTCCTCCAGGAGTTCCGCGATGTGAAGCTGACGCCATTCTTGCACGTGGGAAAGTGCCCTGCGTGGAAAGTCGCCGTTCACGAGGCCAGATGCAATCTCGACCGTGATCTCGAAGTCGCCGTAATAGGCATGAAAGTGTGCCGGGGCGTGATCGCGGTAGTACATCGCGATCACGATACCGAGGAAGCGGCTCAGTTCCGGCATGATATTCAAGGGCCAAGCGGCGTCATCGCTGCCCGAAAGTCGTCTGCCCGAACAGCGCCTTGAAGTCGCGCGGCTGGCTGCGCCAGTATTGGCGCGGCGCGTCGACGGTGCCGTCGAGCTCGGCGGCGGCGTGCCACGGCCAGCGCGGGTTCCACAGCAGGCCCCGGGCCAGGGCGACCATGTCGGCCTTGCCGCTGGCCAGGATGTCTTCGGCCTGCCGGGGCTCGGTGATCAGGCCCACGGCCATGACCGGGATCCCGACTTCCTTGCGCACCGCCTCGGCGAAGGGCACCTGGTAGCCCGGGCCCAGCGTGATCTTCTGCAGCGGCGACACCCCGCCGCTGGAGACGTCGATCCAGTCGGCGCCGATCTTCTCGCACTTCTGCGCGAACACGATGGCGTCTGGCGTGTCCCAGCGCTCGGCCTCGGGCAGGTCGTTGCGCCAGTCGGTGGCCGAGATCCGCATGCCCAGCGGTTTGTGCGCGGGCCACGCCGAGCGCATGGCCTCGAAGACCTCGAGCGGCCAGCGCATCCGGTTCTCGAGCGAGCCGCCGTACAGGTCGGTGCGCTTGTTGGCGATGGGCGACAGGAACTGGTGCAGCAGGTAGCCGTGCGCCCCGTGGACCTCGATGGCGTCGAAGCCCAGCCGGTCGGCGCGCAGCGTGGCCTGCACGAAGCGCTCCTTCAGCGCATCGAGCTCGGCCAGGCTCAGGGCGTGCGGCGCCGGTTCTTCGTCGGTGATCGGCGCGGCACTGGGGCCCACCGGGGTCCAGCCGCCGGCCGAGGCCGGGATCAGTCGGCCGCCTTCCCAGGGGCGGCCGCTGGAGGCCTTGCGGCCGGCATGCCCGATCTGGATGGCCAGCGGCATCGGGCTCACGCTGCGCAGGGCGCGCACCAGGCCGGCCAGGGCCTGCTCGGTGGCGTCGTCGTACAGGCCCACGCAGCCCGGGGTGATGCGGCCGGCGGGTTCCACCGCGGTGGCCTCCACGATCAGCATGCCGGCGCCGCTCAGCGCCAGGGAGCCCAGGTGGGCGTGGTGCCAGGGCTGGACACGGCCCTCGACGGCCGAGTACTGACACATGGGGGAAACGACGATGCGGTTGGGCAGCGTGAGCGAGCGCAGCTTCAGCGGGGTGAACAGGTGGGACATGGGTGCTTGCGGTGTGTTGGGTATGCGGGGATTGTCGTCGATCAGGCGCCGAGAAGGCGCCGCGCGAGCAGCGAGCGCATGTCGCGGCGGCCGTCGGCGATCAGAACGACGATCACGCGACGATCCGCAACGTAATAGATGATGCGATAGGGCGGCGAGAGGATCTGCCGATACTCGTTGATCCCGAGGGCCAATAGCTCCCACGGGGGCGATCCACGTTCCGGAAAGCTGGCAAGGCTGTCCCGAGCGGCCGCGAGCTGATCGAGGACTGAGCGCGCCCGCCTCGCGGATTGGGTCTCGCGCACATGCTGGACGATGCGCGCGATGTCCCCGGCCGTCGACGGCGGAACGAGGACCTGGAAGCTCACTGGTCTTTCCCGAGCCCGTTGCGCAGTCGCGCGATCACGTCCTCCATCGGTTCGACAAGGCCGGCCTCGGCCTCCTGGCGACCCACGGCCAGGATCTTGAGCAGCGCCAAGGTTTCCTGGGTCTCCTCGTACGAGACGATGTCCTGGATGACCGCCTTGGCCTCGCCGTTCTGCGTGATGATCAGCGGCTCGCGCGCCTCGAGCAGGTTGTCGAGCACCTCGGCGGCGTTGGCCTTCAGGTAGCTGATCGGCTTGATGCGGGTTGAGTAGCGCATGGTTGGCTCCGGTCGCCGGGGACCGAATTTAGTCCTTTATTGGTCCGATCGCAAGAGGCCTTGAAACCGGACCCGCCGGCCCCCAGATCGAGATCAACCCGGCGGCCGCCCGAGTCGCCCAGAATTCGACCATCCGACCGAACCTCAGGACCCTCCGCCCATGCGCCTCGACAAGCTCACCACCCAGTTCCAGCAAGCCCTGGGCGACGCCCAGAGCCTGGCGCTTGCCAACGACAACCAGTTCATCGAGCCGGTGCACCTGCTGGCGGCCATCGTGGGCCAGCCCGACGGCTCGGGCCGGGCGCTGCTCGAGCGGGCCGGCGTGCGGGTGCCGCCGCTGAAGACCGCGGCCGAGGCCGCGATCAAGCGCCTGCCGCAGGTCTCGGGCACCGGCGGCGACGTGCAGGTGGGGCGCGAGCTGGTCAACCTGCTGAACCTGTCCGAGAAGGAAGCGCTCAAGCGCGGCGACCAGTTCGTGGCCACCGAGATGTTCCTGCTGGCCCTCACCGAGGACAAGGGCGAGGCCGGCCGCGTGGCCAAGGAAGCGGGGCTGACCCGCAAGGCCATCGAGGCCGCGATCGAGGCGGTGCGCGGCGGCGCCAGCGTCGACAACCCCGAGTCCGAGGGCCAGCGCGAGGCGCTGAAGAAGTACACGATCGACCTGACCGAGCGCGCGCGCCAGGGCAAGCTCGACCCGGTGATCGGCCGCGACGAGGAAATCCGCCGCGCCATCCAGATCCTGCAGCGGCGCACGAAGAACAATCCGGTGCTGATCGGCGAGCCCGGCGTGGGCAAGACCGCCATCGTCGAGGGCTTGGCTCAGCGCATCGTGGACGGCGAGGTGCCCGAAACGCTGAAGGACAAGCGCGTGCTCTCGCTCGACATGGCCGCGCTGATCGCCGGCGCCAAGTACCGCGGCGAGTTCGAGGAGCGGCTGAAGGCGGTGCTCAAGGAGCTGGCCGCCGAGGAAGGCCGCACCATCGTCTTCATCGACGAGATCCACACCATGGTCGGCGCCGGCAAGGCCGAGGGCGCGATGGACGCCGGCAACATGCTCAAGCCGGCGCTCGCGCGCGGCGAGCTGCACTGCGTGGGCGCCACCACGCTCGACGAGTACCGCAAGTACATCGAGAAGGACGCCGCGCTCGAGCGCCGCTTCCAGAAGGTGCTGGTGGGCGAGCCCAGCGTGGAGGACACCATCGCGATCCTGCGCGGCCTGCAGGAGCGCTACGAGGTGCACCACGGTGTGGAGATCACCGACCCGGCCATCGTGGCCGCGGCCGAGCTGTCGCACCGCTACATCACCGACCGCTTCCTGCCCGACAAGGCCATCGACCTGATCGACGAGGCCGCCTCGCGCATCAAGATGGAGATCGACTCCAAGCCCGAGTCGATGGACCGGCTCGACCGCCGCATCATCCAGCTCAAGATCGAGCGCGAGGCGGTCAAGAAGGAGACCGACGAGGCCTCGATGAAGCGCCTCGAGCTGATCGAGGCCGAGATCGCGCGGCTTGAAAAGGAGTACGCGGACCTCGACGAGATCCTGCGCGCCGAGAAGGCCGCGGTGCAGGGCAGCGCCCAGATCAAGGCCGAGATCGACCAGCTGCGCGCGCAGATGGCCGAGCTGCAGCGCAAGGGCCAGTTCGACAAGCTGGCCGAGATCCAGTA
>MEEC01000034.1 GCA_001724315.1 Lautropia sp. SCN 70-15
CACGCATCACCGCCACGCCCGTATAGTCACCATCCGACCGTCCTGTCTGGAGCAGTTTGACCGGCCATAAGTGGAGCAGTTTGGGGTGGCCATCGGGGAGCGTCCTCAACGTCGTCGTAATCGCCTGCTTTTGCAGCAAGCGCAGCTCTCAACCGGGCGATCTCATGCTGGAGGTCGACGACAGCCCGAGCGTCCTCCTCGTGCGTGTGCTTACGCATCCACTGCACGAGCGAAATATCAGCGAAATCGAGCTGCAGGTGCGGCCTGTTCAAGATCGCAGACGCCGCTTCGGGCAGCGGCGGCACCGAGACATGCGCGAGCTCAGGGCATTCCGCAACGAACGCAACGAGGCGCTCGCGCTTATCGTGCAGACGGGTGGCCCATTCTGCAAAGTATCCGATTGGGCCGCCGTGCGGGCTAAGGAGCAGCTCAAGGCGGAGCGCCCTCACTTCTTCTGCGCAATACCACCGCTCGTGGACAAGTTCCTCGTGATCAAATTCAAGGTAATCATCTGTGGTGAGGCTAGCCGGGTCTACTTCCTCGACCGGGCACATGACGACACCGACGGCCTTCAACCGCTGCACCTCGTCAGGCGACGCGCTGATGAGCCTGGTTGGCGACCCCGCTCCGGCGGGCATGTTGGCCAAGGCAACTCCCTGGCAGGTCCAACCGGTTGGCAACTCCTTCGCCCAGACGCCAGTCTGAGGACGATAGTCCCGAATCATTGTTTCTGGTTTCTTGATAGAATTCATTTCATACCTTTGTGCTTAGCCCGGCCACCGTGTCGGGCTTCTTTTTTTTGCCCGTTCGCTGTAGCCGGAGACACCGCTGCTATCGGGAGCGGAACGCCGTCGCCTGGGGTGGGAGTTACAGCAAAGTGCCCGTAGCGATCCAGGACGCTCACCCGCCGGTCGGGCTCGCTGGTGATGCCCTAGCGCGGTCCGTAATCCGGGGGCCGCGCTTGAGTAGGCGGCCGAGTTCGATCGCCTGGGGCCGGTCGGAGGTCTGGTTCATGAAAGACCCCTCGCGACGAGGACGGCAACAGTAACGAGGAGCGCGAGTTCGGTGATGGCGCTAGTCATCTCGCCACCTCTCGCTCGAAAAACTCGCGCACCTGGCCTGCCCGCCAGTACCCCGGCTCGATCGGCGCGGGCGCTCTGCCAGCTGCGACGCGTCGCAGGAGCGTGGAATTCGAGCAGGCGAACAGAGACATCAGGTCGCGACTGTTCAGCCGAGCGCCGTCCGGCAGCAGATCGAGCGCGGCCGCGCGTGGTGTGAGAACGTCGCCGACGGGCGTACTCATACCTGCCTCCCATCGTGCTTCGCCGCAAACCAGTCGGCTAACTCGCCGGCCGGCCAGACGGTCTGCCGGGGACCAACGCGCATTGGCGACGGCATCGCACTCGCCGCGATCCGGCGACGCGCGGTCTTCGTATGGATGCCGAGTAGAGCGGCGACCGTGCGTACCCGCAGCAACGCGGCACGGTCGTATTTCGTGAACGGATTGACGCCCGACGCACGGGCGTCGTTGTTCTGAGCAGGCATTGCCCTGGACTCCTTCCCCCGCAGACGTGGAAAACTCCGCACGTCTGCGCGCGAGCGGGGAAGGTCGCGCCGACGCTGTTTAGCCTGATTGATCCCGGCGGCAAGTTGCGGTAAATCCCCGGGGCCAGTGAGTCACTGGCAACGGACCTACGCCACTAGATGTGGTCGTGTTTGGCCGTATGTGCACCAATTCTAGTGGCCGAGCGTGCCGGCGATCAAGTGCGGTCGAACCGATTCGGATTCCCCGAGCGGCTGCCAGGCCCACAGTGCAAGGATCGACACTTCGGAGGCGCGTAGTGGCGCGGCCTTGCGACCGATTTGCCCCGGAAAGCCCCGCCGATACTGCGCTTCACCTGTCGCACAGCCGGCTACCGGGTCGCGACTAGAATGACCCTCGCCCCCTACCGTCGAGGAGCACCCGATGCGCGCCGCCATATACGCCAGGTATTCGACCGACCAGCAGAACGCGAAGTCGACTGCAGACCAGCGCCGACTGTGCGAGGCGAAGCTCCCAGATGGCGCGCAGGTCGTCAGCTTTCACGCCGATGAAGCAGTGAGCGGCTCGACGCCGATCGCGCGCCGCCCCGGCGGGCGCGCGCTACTGGCAGACGTGCTCGCAAAGCGAATCGACTTACTACTGGTCGAGTCCCTGGACAGGCTTTCGCGCGACCAGGTCGACCTGGAATCGACGGTTCGCCGGGTCGAGCGGGTGGGCATCCGCATCATCGGCGTGGCCGATTGTTACGACTCCCAAGCAGGCGGGCGCAAGGTGTTGCGGACCATGCGCGGGCTGATCGGCGAGTTGTATCTGGACGATCTGCGCGAAAAGACTCGGCGGGGGCTGACCGGAAAGGCACTGGCCGGTTTCGCTGTGACCGGCCCCGCGTATGGCTACCTCATCGAGAAGGCGGACGGCGGCAGCCGCTACGTCATCGATCCCGACCAGGCCACGGTCGTGCGCGAGATCTTCGACCGCTACGGCTCGGGCGAGTCGGCGCAGAAGATCGCGCACGACCTGAACCGGCGCGCGGTGCCCTCGCCGCGAGGCTCGTCGTGGGCTGTATCGGCAATCTACGGCAGCCCCGCGAAGCTGGCCGGCATCCTGAACAACCCGCTCTACGTCGGCCGCCCGGTCTGGAATCGCAGCCAGTGGGTCAAGGACGACGAGGGGCGCCGGCAGCGAATGGACCGGCCCCGGTCGGAATGGATCGAGTCGGTCGACGAGTCGCTGCGGATCTTGACCGACGAGCAGTGGCGGCAGGTCCGGGCGCGAATTGACACGGGACGTGACCCGGAGACTGGCCGCAAGCGGGCCGGGCGGCCGGCTCGAACCATCTTTGGTGGCCTGTTGCGCTGCCCGAAGTGCCACGGAGCGATGATTGCCGTCGACGCCAGGTCCTACGGATGCGCTGCCCGCAAGGATCGCGGGGCCTCAGTCTGCGAAGGGTTCAGCGTCCGGCGCGACCGCGTCGACTCGGCGATGCTGGCGATGTTGCGGCTGATCATCGAGCGGCCCGAATTTGAGGAGCAGTTCGTCGCCGAGGTAGCCGCCCAGTTGGACGACGACAGCGACAGCAATCGCAGGAGCGACCGGCTGCGCGAGCTTGATCGGCAAATTGCGCGACTTGTTGACGCGATCGCCGCGAGCGGCGGCAGCGACGCGCTGTTGGCTCGGCTCAAGGCCGCAGAGGCCGAGCGAGGCGAGTTGCGCGCCGCACAGGCTGTAGAGCCGGAGCAGATCGACGCGAGGGCGATTTGGCGGGAAATGAAGAGCCGACTTTCCGAGATGCTCGCCAAGGGGAGCGCGGACGAGATGCGGATGGCCGTTGGGGAGTTGCTCGCGCCGATTCTCTTGCAGACGAACGAGAACGGGGAGACTTGGGCCGACGTCGTAATGAAAGCGGCCGCACAAGGCGGCCGCGCTTCTAAATTGGTTGCGGGGGCAGGATTTGAACCTGCGACCTTCGGGTTATGAGCCCGACGAGCTGCCAGACTGCTCCACCCCGCGTCTGAGAACGAAACTATAACACCGTTTCGCTGCGCTGCGCAAATCGGGGCCTGTGTGCCCCCTGTCGGGGAGCGCGCTGCTACACTGCGCCGAACCCCGATCCGACCCCATGAAATTCTGTTCGCTCTGTGGCAACGAGGTCTCGCTGGGCGTGCCGCCCGGGGACAACCGCCCCCGCTATTCCTGCGCAGGCTGCGGCACGATCCATTACCAGAACCCGAACATGGTGCTGGGCACCATTCCCGTGTGGGAGAACCGGGTGCTGCTGTGCCGGCGAGCCATCGAGCCGCGCTACGGCTTCTGGACGCTGCCGGCCGGCTTCATGGAGAACGGCGAAACCACCTCCGAGGGCGCAGAGCGCGAGACGATGGAGGAGGCCGGCGCGCGCATCCGCATCGGCGAGCTGTTCTCGATGATCGACGTGCCGCAGGTGCAGCAGGTGCACGTGTTCTTCCGGGCCGACATGCTGGGCCCCGAGCTGGACCCCGGGCCGGAGAGTCTCGAGGCAAAGCTGTTCTCGGAAGAGGAGATTCCCTGGCCCGAGATCGCCTTCCGCACGGTGGAGCAGACCTTGCGCTGGTACTTCGAGGACCGGCGCAACGGCAGCTTCGGCACGCACACCGGGGCGGTGCGCTACTCGCGCAGGTCCGGCAGCTGAACCGGACGCGCGGCGGGCTTCAGGCAGCGTTGACGGATGGCATCGACGGACGACAAGGTCACGAACCGGATTCTCGAATCGAGCTTGTGACGAAGCGGCAGGAGACAGCGACATGGATCGTCGAGGATTCCTGATCGGATGCGCGGCCGCCGGCGCGGGCGCCAGCGCGACGGACACCGCGGCGCTGGCCCAGGCCATCGGCCAGGCGGCGGCGCAGGCGCCGGGCGGCGAGGCGCTCGCCTGGCATCGCGCGCTGCTGGTGGGCGAGAACGGCGAGCCGCTGATGGCCTCGCAGCTGCCCGAGCGGCGCAACCTGCTCTTCCACTACCCCTTCGTGGGCACGCCGGCCTTCCTGCTCGACCTGGGCAAGCCGACCCGGCGCAAGGTGGCGCTGAACACCGAGGACCGCGACCGCTACACCTGGGCGGGCGGCGTGGGCCCGAAGCGCTCGATCGTGGCCTACTCGGCGATCTGCGCCCACCAGATGGCCTACCCGGCCAAGGAGATCAGCTTCATCAGCTTTCGGGCCGAAGCCTCGCCCATCTCGAAACGAGGCGACGTGATCCATTGCTGCGCCGAGCACAGCCAGTACGACCCGGCAGACGGCGCGCGGGTGCTGGCCGGTCCGGCCACCCAGCCCCTGGCGGCGGTCCTGCTCGAGCACGACCCGGCCACCGATCGGCTGTACGCCACCGGCACCCAGGGCGGCGAGTTGTTCGACCGGTTCTTCGAGCGCTTCGCGATGAAGCTCTCGCTCGAGCACGGCGGGCGTGAGCGCCAGCCCGCCGGGGAGCGCTGCCTGGTGCAGCCCATCGAGAACTACTGCCGGCAGCTGATGCGCTGCGCCTGATGAGCGGCCGCCTGCGCACCCCTCTGCCCTGGGTCGGCGCGCACGACCCGCTGCCCGATCCGCGGCTGGCCTGGCGCGAGCCCAACGGGCTGCTCGCGGCCGGCGCCGACCTGTCGCCGGAGCGACTGCTCGAAGCGTATGCGCGCGGCATCTTCCCCTGGTATTCCGACGGCCAGCCGGTGCTGTGGTGGTCGCCCGACCCGCGGATGGTGCTGTACCTGGACGAGTTCCGGCTGCACCGCTCGCTGGCGAAGACGATCCGGAGGAACTGCCTGGCCGGCGCCACGGCCAGCGCGCCGGCTGCGCCGGCAGTTGGGCTGGCCGAGCAGTCAGGCAGCTTCGCGCCGCGCTGGCGCGTCACGCTGGACCAGGCCTTCGGCGAGGTGATGCGCGCCTGCGCCGCCCCGCGCGACGAGGAGGGCGGCACCTGGATCACCGCGCAGATCCTGTCGGCCTACCAGGGGCTGCACCGGATGGGCCGTGCGCACTCGGTCGAGGTGTGGGAAGGCGCGCGCCTGGTGGGCGGGCTGTACGGCGTGGCGATCGGCCGGATGTTCTATGGCGAGTCGATGTTCGCGCGGGCGACCGACGCGTCGAAAGTGGCGATCGCGGCGCTGGTCTGCACGCTGAAGAAGCAGGATTTCCGCGTGATAGACTGCCAGCAGAACACCCGCCATCTGGCCTCGCTGGGCGCGCGCGAGATTCCGCGCGAGGCCTTCCTGAACGAAGTTGCCGGCCTGATCCGGCAACCCGGCCCCGACTGGCGGGCAATGCGCATCGAGCTGCCTCACGCATGACGCACCCGAAGGAACTGCCGTTCGCGGCCCTGCAGTTCTACGCCACCGCCCCCTATCCCTGCAGCTACCTGCCCGGGCGGCAGGCGCGCTCCCAGGTCGCCACGCCGAACCACCTGATCAACGCCGACGTCTACGGCGAGCTGGTGCGCGCCGGTTTCCGGCGCAGCGGCATCTTCACCTATCGGCCCTATTGCGACGGCTGCAAGGCCTGCGTGCCGGTGCGCGTGCCGGTGGCGCGCTTCGCGCCCACCCGCAGCCAGCGGCGCGCCTGGACGCGTCACGCCGACCTGAAGCCGCTGGTCACCCGGCTGGGCTTCTCGGCCGAGCACTACGAGCTCTACCTGCGCTACCAGTCGAGCCGGCACGCCGGCGGCGGCATGGACCACGACAGCCGCGAGCAGTACGCGCAGTTCCTGCTGCAGAGCAAGGTCAACACCCGGCTGGTCGAGTTCCGCGACCCGGCCGGCGAGTTGCGCGCGGTGTCGATCATCGACGTGCTCGACGACGGGCTCTCCTCGGTCTACACCTTCTTCGACCCCGACACGCCGCGGGCAAGCTACGGCACCTGGAACATCCTCTGGCAGATCGAGCAGTGCCGCGAGCTGGGCCTGCCCTACCTGTACCTGGGCTACTGGATCGCCGAGAGCCCCAAGATGGCCTACAAGGCGAGCTTCCGGCCGATCGAGCGGCTGGTGGCCGGCAACTGGGAGCCGATGCCGGACGACTTGCCCGAGGCCGGAGCCTCCCCCCTGCCGGCTGCGGCGCCCGACGCGCCGCCCGCCCCCTCCTCCGACGCATGAATCCCTATCCCTTCGCCCGCCCGCTGCTCTTTTCGATCGATCCCGAACGCGCCCACGAACTGACCCTGAACGCGCTCGACGGCGCGGCCTGCAGCGGCCTGCTGCGGCTGGTGGCCGGGGCGCCGGTCGAGGACCCGGTGGAGGTGATGGGCCTGCGCTTTCGCAACCGGGTGGGGCTCGCCGCGGGACTGGACAAGAACGGCGCGCACATCGACGCCTTCGGCGCGATGGGCTTCGGCTTCGTCGAGGTGGGCACGGTCACGCCGAAGCCGCAGCCGGGCAATCCGAAGCCGCGGATGTTCCGGCTGCCGGCGAAGCGCGCGCTGATCAACCGGATGGGCTTCAACAACGAGGGCGTGGACGCCTTCGTGCGCAACGTGGTGCGTGCGCGGTGGCAGGGCGTGCTGGGCCTGAACATCGGCAAGAACGCCAGCACGCCGATCGAGGACGCGGCCAGCGACTACCTGCTGTGCCTGGAGCGGGTCTACCCGCACGCCGGCTACGTGACGGTGAACATCTCCTCGCCCAACACCAAGAACCTGCGCGACCTGCAGGGCGGCGACGCGCTCGACGCGCTGCTGGGCGCCTTGGTGGAGCGGCGCGAGGCGCTGGCCGCGCGGCACGGCCGCCGGGTGCCGCTGGCGCTGAAGATCGCGCCCGATCTCGACGAATCGCAGGTCGACGCGATCGCCGGGCTGCTGGCGCGCCACGGCATCGACGCGGTGATCGCCACCAACACCACGATCTCGCGCGAGGCGGTCGCCGGGCTGCCGCACGCCGACGAGGCCGGCGGGCTGTCCGGCGCGCCGGTCTTCGAGCTGTCGAACCGGGTGATCCGTATGCTGCGCGCGCGGCTGCCGGCGGCCTTCCCGATCGTGGGTGTGGGCGGCGTCATGAGCGCGGCCGACGCGCGCGCCAAGCTGGAAGCCGGCGCAACGCTGGTGCAGCTCTACACCGGGCTGATCTACGAGGGGCCGGCGCTGGTGGGCGCCTGCGCGCGGGCGCTGCGCGAGGCGGCTCGAGCGGATTGAATCCGCGCGCGGCGCCCGTCGCCGCGACCGCGCCCTTCATTCGGCCTTGAGCAGGCTCGCCGAGGGCGCCACCCGCGCGTAGGCGCGGATCGCCTCGCGGTGCGAAGCGAGCTGCAGCGGGCCCGCCAGTTCCTTGTCGTGCAGCAACCGTTCCAGCGCCGCGAGCCAGTGCAGCCAGTAGGTGTCGCCGAGGTCGGGGTCGCCTTCGGCCTGCGCATCGCGGATCGCCTGCGACAGGTAGCCCACCCACTCGGGCCACGAGAAGTGGCCGGCCTCGTGCATGGCCAGCGTGATCGCGAAGAGCTGGGCCTGCCAGGGCTCGGCGAAGGCCGCGCCGGTGCTCTCGGGCAGGCCGCAGGCGGCGACCGCGTCGGCGATCGAGCGGATCGGGCGGTCCGGCGCCGACGCGGCCATGGGCGCCCTGCCCGCCATTTCCGCGGTTCTGCCGCTCACGCCGGCTCCAGGTAGGGCTCCCAGCAGTCCACGTGCACCGCCGAGGCGGTGGTGTCCGGGCCCCAGAGCTCGTGCGCGTCGAAACGCACCGAGTACAGCCACTGCGGGTTCTCGCCCCGGCCGTTGCCGCTGGAATCGGGGAACACGTGCACGCCGTGGACCATGGCGATGGTGCCGCGCTTGCCGCGGGCGTAGCGCGGCAGGCGGGTGTGGCCGATCGGGTTCATCGCGTGCGTGCGCACGGCATCGCCCACCTTGAATCGCGCCGGCTGCTTCGCCTCGCGCTCGGTGGGTCCGCCGCGGGCGAGCATCGGCCTGACCTTGTCGGCGGTCAGTGCCGGCGGAATCGACGCGCGGGGCGCGAGCGGCTTGCCGGCGGCGATCTCCTCGGCACTCAGGATGCCGCGCTCGGCCATCAGCTTCTCCAGGCCCGCGACCCAGATCTCGTAGTAGCTGCTCGACAGGTACTGCACCGGCGGCAGCGATTCGCGCGCGGCGCGCGACTGGTCGATGTTCCAGCCGCCGATCGGCCCCATCAGGATGGTGAGCGCCATCGCGCGGCGCTCCCACTCGTCGTGGAAGAGCGGTTCGTTCGGCTCGGGTGCCACCGGGCCGAAGCCGTGCTGACCGCCGAGGTCTTGCGCGCCGTTCACCGTGCGGCTCCCTGTTTCGCGATGCCCGCATTCCCGGCCGGCATCCGTGCCTCGCTGCCGGGCAGCCGGACCAGCGCCGTGCCGATCATCGAATCACGCGTGACCAGTTCGGCCAGCGCTTCGGCGCTCCAGCCTTCGGTGCCGGCGGGGCGCATCGGAATCACCAGGTAGCGGATCTCGGCGGTGGAGTCCCACACACGCACCTCGACCCCGGCCGGCAGTTCCACACCGAAGTCGGCCAGGACGCCGCGCGGATCGGCCACCGCCTTGGAGCGATAGGGCGCGGACTTGTACCAGACCGGCGGCAGGCCCAGCACCGGCCACGGGTAGCAGGAGCACAGCGTGCAGACCACCAGGTTGTGCACGGCGGGCGTGTTGCGCACCGCCACCATGTGCTCGCCCTGCCGGCCGGTGTAGCCCAGGGACGCGATCGCGGCGGTGGCGTCGCGGTCGAGCCAGCGGTCGAACTCCGGGTCGGTCCAGGCGCGCGCGACGACCTGCGCGCCGTTGCGCGGCCCGATTCGGTTTTCGTAGGTGTCGAGCAGCGCGTCGATCGCGGCGGGGTCCACGTAGCCCTTGGCGACCAGCAGCGACTCGATGGCCTTCACCCTCACCGCGACGGGCGAGGCCGGCTCGCCGTGCGCCCCTGTTTGCGTGGCGCCCGCGGCCGCGCCGGCGCCCTGCGCGGAACCAATGTTCGCTGTCGATGTCACGTGACGATTCCTCCTCGGTGCGAGAATAACGCGATGGCCGACATCCTGCTCGTGACGCTCAACGCGCGCTACAGCCACGCCTCGCTGGGGCTGCGCTGGTTGAAGGCCAACCTGGGCGAGCTCGAGCCGCGCAGCGAGATCCTGGAGTTCGTGACCGGCGCGCGCACCGAGGCCATGGCGCAGAGGATCCTGGCGCGCAGGCCGCGCGTGGTGGGCTTCGGCGTGTACATCTGGAACGTGGACGAAACCGCGCGGCTGGCCGCGATGCTGCGCGCGATCGACCCCTCGCTGAAGATCGTGGTCGGCGGCCCCGAAGTGAGCCACGAGACCGACGCGCAGCGCATCTGCCGCGAGGCCGACCACGTGATCACCGGGCCGGGCGAGCTGGCGTTCGCCGCGCTGTGCCGGCAGCTGCTCGCCGGCGAAGGCACGCCCCCGAAGATCATCGCCGGCGCCACCCCGGACCCCGACGCGCTCGCCCTGCCCTATCGCCTCTACGACGAGCGCGACCTGCGCGAGCGCTACCTGTACGTGGAGGCCTCGCGCGGCTGCCCCTTCAAGTGCGAATTCTGCCTGTCGGCGCTGGACCGCACCGCGGTGCCCTTCGACACCGACCGGCTGCTGGCGGAGCTCGACGCGCTGCACGCGCGCGGCGCGCGGACCTTCAAGTTCGTGGACCGGACCTTCAACCTGAAGGTGGACACCAGCCGGCGCATCCTCGAGTTCTTCCTGGCGAAGATCGAGGCCGCACCCGAGGACCCGGTGTTCGCGCACTTCGAGCTGGTGCCCGATCACCTGCCCGACCGGCTGCGCGAGACCATCGCGCGCTTTCCCGCCGGCGCGCTGCAGTTCGAGATCGGCATCCAGACCTGGAACCCCGAGGTGCAGAAGCTGATCAGCCGCCGGCAAGACGACGCGAAGGCCGAGGCCAACATCCGCTGGCTGGTCGGGCACACGCAGGCGCACCTGCACGTGGACCTGATCGCGGGCCTGCCCGGCGAGGACCTGGCCAGCTTCGGCGCCGGCTTCGACCGCTTGCTGGCGCTCGGGCCGCACGAGATCCAGCTCGGCATCCTGAAGCGGCTGCGCGGCGCGCCGATCGCGCGGCACACCGAGGCTTACGGGCTGCGCTTCAACCCCGATCCGCCCTACAACGTGCTGGCCACCGACCGCATCCCCTTCGAGGCCATGCAGCGGATGGCGCTGTTCGCGCAGCTCTGGGACCGGGTCGCGAACTCGGGGCGGCACGCCGCGGCGCTCGCGGCCATGCTGGGAACCGAGGCCGGCGCTCGGCCTGCCTCGCCCGTCCCCGATTCGCCCCTCCCCGCCTCGCCCTTCTGGCGCTTCATGGCCTTCGCCGACTGGATGGCCGCGCGCGACGACGGGACCGGCCGCTGGTCCGAAGAGCGGCTGCGCACGTCGATCGGGCAATGGCTGCGCGAGGCGGCCGGGGCCGATCAGGAAGCGGTGGACGCCGCGCTGGCCACGCCCGGACGCGCCGCGCGGGCGGCACGCGCGGGCCTGGAACGTCAGTCGCGCCGCTGATCCGCTTCGGGCGAAGCGTCCGAACCGGCGGCCCGGGTCGCGCCCTGCGGAGCGGGCGCCGTCGACGAAGCGGGCGCCGCGGGCGACTGCCCGCGCGCGCGCTGCTGCCACTGCTCCTTGAAGGTAGCCGTGGCCGGCGCCGGCATGTCGCGCGTGCCGGTCCAGCCGCCAGCCAGCGGCAGCGAGCGCAGGCGGTGGCGCTCGCCGCCCATCCAGCGCAGCACGCGCGAAGCCACCTTCACCATCGGACGGTAGAGCGCCGGCCGCTTCGCGGCGAAGGCCCAGGCCGCCAGGCCGAGCCGCTCGCCCATCGGCCGCAGGTGACGATCGAACTGCTTCTCGCGCAGCTTTCGCAGCAGGTCGGGCAACGGGATCTTCATCGGGCAGACCACGTGGCACTCGCCGCACAGGGTGCTCGCCTGCGGCAGGTCGAGCGCCTTGTCGATGCCCACGTAGGACGGCGTGAGCACCGAGCCCATCGGTCCCGGATAGACCCAGCCGTAGGCGTGGCCGCCGATCTTCTGGTAGACCGGACAGTGGTTCATGCAGGCGCCGCAGCGGATGCATCGGAGCATGTCCTGGAACTCGCTGCCGATCAGGCCGCTGCGGCCGCCGTCCACCAGCACCACATAGGAATGCTCGGGGCCGTCGCTGTCGCCCTCGCCGCGGGTGCCGGTCAGGATCGAGAAGTAGTTCGAGATCGACTGGCCGGTGGCAGAGCGGGGCAGCAGCCGCGCGATGGCCGCCAGGTCGTCGAGCGTGGGCAGCACCTTCTCGATGCCGGTCACCGCCACGTGCACCTTGGGCAGGATGGTGCACATCCCCTCGTTGCCTTCGTTGGTGAACAGGGCCACCGAGCCGGTCTCGGCGATCACGAAGTTGCCGCCCGACACGCCCATGTCCGAGGACAGGAAGTGCGGGCGCAGCACCTCGCGGGCCTCGTGGGTCAGCTCGGTGATGTCGGTGAGCTTGGGCTTGCCGTGGACCTTGGCGAAGAGCTCCGAGACCTCTTCCTTGTCCTTGTGCACCACCGGCGCAATGATGTGCGAAGGCGGCTCGGAGTCGTTGATCTGCAGGATGTACTCGCCGAGATCGGTCTCCACCGGCTGGATGCCGGCGGCCTCGAGCGCCTTGTTCAGCGCCATCTCCTCGGAGACCATCGACTTCGACTTGGTCACCTTGCGCACGCCGTGCTTCTTCGCGATCTCCACGACCAGGCGCGAGGCCTCGGCCGGGGTCTCGGCGAACAGCACGGTGGTGCCGCGCGCGGTGGCGGCCTGCTCGAAGCGCTCGATCCAGACGTCGAGATCGGCCAGCGCCAGGTTGCGCCGCGCGACCGCGTCGTCGCGGGTGGCCTCGAAATCGTCGAGCTCGGTGATCGCCTGCGCGCGACCGGCCACGAACTTGGTGGACAGCTTGCGCAGGTTGTTCTGCAGCCGCACGTCGGCCAGCTTCTGGCCGCTGCGCGGCTTGAAATGCATCGACTGGACCTGCATGGCTCAGGCCTCCCCTGCCAGGACCTGGGCCACGTGCAGCACGCGGGTCTGCTCGTCGCCCTGGCGGCGCAAGCGGCCCTCGATGTTCAGCATGCAGCCGAGGTCGCCGAGCACCACGCACTTCGTGCCGGTGCCTTGGATGTTCTCGATCTTCTCGTCGACGATCGCGGTGGAGATGTTCCCGTACTTGACCGAGAAGGTGCCGCCGAAGCCGCAGCAGGCGCGCGCGTCCTTCATCTCGGTGACCCGGATCTTCGGGTTGAGCGCCATCAGCGCGCGCGGCTGCTTCTGCACGCCCAGCTCGCGCAGGCCGCTGCAGGAGTCGTGATAGGTGACCTCGCCCTCGAACTGGCCGGGCAGCGAGTCGATCTTCAGCACGTCGTGCAGGAAGGAAGTGAGCTCCCAGGTGCGGGAGGCGAGCGCCTCGATCCGGTTGCGGATGTCCGGGTCGTCGCGGAACAGGTCGGGATAGTGGCAGCGGATCATGCCGCCGCAGGAGCCCGAGGGCGCCACCACGTAGTCGAAGCCCTCGAACTCGGCCAGGTACTTCAGCGCGAGGTCGCGGGCCGCGCCGCTGTCGCCCGAGTTGTAGCCGGGCTGGCCGCAGCAGGTCTGGCTCATCGGCACCTCGACGGTGCAACCGGCCGACTCGAGCAGCTTCACGGCGGCCATGCCGATCTCGGGTCGCATCACGTCGACCAGGCAGGTAACGAACAGTCCGACTCTCATGGATTCTCCTCCGGGCACGGGATTATCGGCGCACTCGGCCGCGGGGCCAACTGCCGTGACATGCATTTCACTTGGTGGTATAAGATTCCGGATCGGATGCTGCACCGCCGCATCAGAAGGAGCCCGCACCGACCATGGCCAGACCCCGCACCACGACCAACGAAGAAGGCAAGACCGCGATCCAGGTGATCGAGCGGATGGTCTCGCTGCTCGACGCGCTTGCCGAGCAGCCCGACCCGGTCAGCCTCAAGGAGCTGTCCGGGCGCACCTCGCTGCATCCGTCGACGGCCCACCGCATCCTCAACGACCTGGTCACCGCGCGGCTGGTGGACCGCGCCGAACCCGGCACCTACCAGCTGGGCATCCGGCTGCTCGAGCTGGGCAACCTGGTCAAGGCGCGGCTCAACGTGCGCGACGCGGCCCAGGGGCCGATGCGCGAGCTGCACCGCGCCACCGGCCAGCCGGTCAACCTGTCGATCCGGCAGGGCGACGAGATCGTCTACATCGAGCGGGCGGTGTCCGAGCGCTCGGGCATGCAGGTGGTGCGCGCGGTGGGCGGGCGGGCGCCGCTGCACCTGACCTCGGTCGGCAAGCTCTTCCTGGCCTTCGACGACCCGAAGAACGTGCGCGCCTACATCACCCGCACCGGGCTGGCCGGCCATACGAAGAACAGCATCACCGACGCCGCGCGGCTCGAGCGCGAGCTGGCGCTGGTCAAGGCGCGCGGCTACGCGCGCGACAACGAGGAGCTGGAGCTGGGCGTGCGCTGCATTGCCGCCGGCATCCGCGACGACACCGGCAAGCTGGTGGCGGGGCTGTCGATCTCGGCCCCGGCCGACTTCGTGCAGGATGCCTGGATCGACCAGGTCTGCCGGACCGCCGCGCAGATCTCGTCCGCGCTGGGTTACGAGTCGCGCGAGACCTGAGCGGCCGCGTGCGGGGCGCCGTCGCTGCGCGGCCGTGCCTCGATCCAGTCGCGCAAGCGCTGCGCGTCGCCGAAGCGCGAGAGCTTGCCGGTCGCGTCGAGCAGCACCAGCACCACCGGACGGCCTTCCACGCGGGCCTGCATCACCAGGCAGTTCCCCGCTTCGGAGATGTAGCCGGTCTTCTGCAGGCCGATGTCCCAGTCGTCGCGCGACACCAGGCGGTTGGTGTTGCGGAAGCTGACCGTGCGGGCGCCGGCCGCCTCGACGGTCAGCGACGCGGCGGTGGAATACTCGCGGATCAGCGGGTAGCGCGAAGCCGCGCGCACCAGCCGGGCCAGGTCGATCGCGCTGGAAACGTTGCGGCTCGACAGGCCGGTGGGCTCGACGAACCAGGTGCTCTCCATGCCGAGTTCGCGGGCCTTCTCGTTCATCCGGGCCACGAAGGTGTCGAGCCCGCCCGGGTAGTGCCGGCCGAGCGCGTTGGCCGCGCGGTTCTCCGAGGCCATCAGGGCCAGGTGCAGCATCTCGTCGCGGGTCAGCACCGTGCCGGGCCGCAGCCGCGAGCGCGTGTACTTCTCGGTGTCGATGTCGGCCTCGCTGATCGTCAGCCGCTCGTCGAGCGGCTGCCCGGCCTCGAGCACCACCAGCGCGGTCATCAGCTTGCTGATCGACGCGATCGGCAGCACCGCCCGCGCGTTCTTCTCGAAGAGCACCTCGCCCGAGGCAGCGTCGACCGCGAGCGCGACGGCCGAGTGCAGCGACAGCGGATCGTAGGCCTCGTGCAGGCCGATGGCCTGACCGATGGACAGGCGCGCGGCCGGCACGCTGGCCACCGCGGCAGCCTTCACGGTCGAACGGGTGGGCGCCTTGGCCGGCAGGACTTTCCGGTTGCGCGCGACCTGCGACTTGCGGGTCGGGCTGCCCTTCCTGGCGACCGGCTTCGAGGCCTTGCTCGCGGCAGGCTTGCCCGCGGCAGGCTTGCTCGTCTTCGCGGTGGCCACCCGGGTCGGTTTCGCGGCGGACTTGGTGCCCGTGCCCGCCACCCGGGACTTGGCCGGAGACGCCGCGCGGGCCTCGCCCGCCGAGGTCATGGCCGCGAGACTCGCCGATACCGCGAAAAACGCAGCCAGCGCGCCCGGCGCCAGCCTGCGGAACAGCGTCGCCCGAAGGCGCAGCCGGCGGCCCTGCCC